>JAJZCD010000005.1 GCA_021851735.1 bacterium
ATACACTGTATACTTGGGGCTTTTTCGGTGCCAACGTAAAGGTCAAACCTTCGCAAGTCACACCAGTGGAACTGGTGGATTACCTTTGGGGATATTTAGATTACTTGTGATTACCAGACATATTTCCAAGCCGTACCATCCCACCAGCGGTAACCATACTCCTTGACGGGATCGTTATACGGACAAGTAGTGGTCGATACGGCACCAACGTTCCGGATGTCATTACCATATTCATAACGGGTGATAGGAGCACATACCGCAGCCGCTTCAACTCCATAGTGACATGAACCCTGTTCGTTCAGTGTCGTAGTTACCTCATAGTTGTACGCCACAGTTGTTGTCGCTTTGGGCGCTGAGCATGCGCTTGTTAGAGAACTTGCATTGCTCGCCATGGCAAATGTTGGCGACGCAATCGCACATAAACCTACCAATGCGACCGTCATGCTAGATATTCCATATTTTATTCGTTTTATCATACAATTAACCTCCCATCCTTAATTATTGTAATGCTACGCTCATTGCTGGACAACCAAAATAACTATAGCAATACGCAGACGTATCCATCAAGTCATTGCGAAAATCCAACCACTATCGAGGTCTTACGCCTGGATAACGCAACTACAGTAGACGCCTAGACTTTTTCCTTTTGAACCATATACGATAACTACCCAAAAATCCGCAGGATAGCACAGCCCATACGCATTCGATACGTTACCGTGCCGGGCTATATCAATAAGATTGATAGTGATACACGGAGGAGCCATAATCCGCACCTTGAACCAATCGTACAAGGCTTGCTACATCGATGGAGCATATAGCTCATAGAATATATTGTGCAAGTCGCGTATATTCAGAAGTATGAAAAAACAATCTACCTCATTACGATCAAACCCAATTTGGAAAGAGATGTATGCTTTAGCCGACTACATGTACGACCGGCAGGTTGAAATCACTGCGAAGTTCCCTGATGAACGATGGGTTACGGTAGCCAAGCTCCGCAATACCGCAAACGATGCCATGTTTTACATATCACTAGCGATTGGCAGCAGCCATCTGTATGCGGCAGCATTCGAGTGGAATAGTGCGCGCAAGTACATATTTGCCATGCAAACTGAGTATATGTTTGCCGGCAAACAAAAGCTCCTGGACACTGAGCCGGAGATCATGAAAAGAATTGACAATCTGCTTCAGGAGGTCGATACACAATTGGCTGCTTCCGAAGAGGCAAGCAAGGAGAAAGACCGTAAAGACCTAGAACCCTGGCTTGAGAAACATCGGCTTTGGAAAGAGATAAACAACAACTAGCGAGTTTGTTGCCACCAAGCATGCTGGTGCAGCCGCAAGCGCTTGGCTCTGAGTTCGTCACCAGTCGACTCTCCATACGCACTGGAAACGGAAGACTTAGGGGCACCAGTTTGTGGCAACCACTGCGATTCCTTGCATCGCTATCTTGCTTCTCCTAGAATGTAGCCATAGCCTTTATAATCAGGGAACGCTAGGAAGGCTTGGCAAATAGCTTGAGGGATAACCTAACAGATAGTCAACGTATCTTGCAGAAAGTGCATAGTACTGCATTGTAAATCATACATAAGGCATAAGGATAAAAGAATGAGTGACCAAGTATACCCAGACCCAATAACAGCCTATGAAGCACTGATAGGGCCTTCCGGACCAGGTGTCTCATTACATGATATTCGTAACGAGCCCAGCTTAGTCGACATTAGTGAATCATGGCTACAGCAGCATGGGATTAAGCCAAACGATCCAGCAGAGGCACAGGATCTTATATGTAGAGTCCAGGATACTATTTGGAAACAATTTACGATCTCACTGTGCGGCGAATTACCAGAAGAGAAAGTTGATGCGTTTGATCAGGTCTGGAGTGCTATACCTAGCGTAGAAGTAGCTCTTGCCTGGCTAAAAATATATTTCCCAGGTTATGACGCGCTGGCAGAACGCGCCCAAGCAGCTATTACCCATGAAATTGAAGCTGCCACATATAAGAAGCAGCTGGTATCGTCTTGGGCTAAGCTAGCATGGCACAAAAAGCCGGCTTTTTCTGGAGACCTTCTCAGCCCAACGCAATTAGTAAAATGGGGTCTGATCAAAAACGAACAAGACAGTGAGCGTAAGCCCCTCATTGAAAAAATATATAAAGAGCTAGAAAGACGCGTCGGCTTAACTATAGCAGCTATCATGACTGATGAGCAGTTGTACGATTTCGAGTCTACAGGTAAAAGTGATAGCTCTGCCGACGATGACGACCAAAAAGAAAAACTTCTCGAAGACGCCGTTCCCTACTACAAAGTCATAGTCAGCGCAGAAGCAAGAAAACTCGGCTCTGACATCCAGAACAGCTATCATAAACTTGATCTGATTGAGAATCACCAGCCAGACGTTAGCGACCAACTACACGATTTTCTAGAAAATTACGTAGTAGATAGCTCCGTTGAAGAGACTGCCGACGCGCTGCACAGCCCTGAGGTTAGACGATACTACATAGACTGGTTACCATACGAGCTACTCAAGGCCGTGAATTCAAAAAGAATAACACCTAGATATATGAGTGAATACCTCCAACTACATTTTGAGAGTCAGCAAGACATAGATAAATGGCTACGAGACCGGTGGACCCTATGGTTCGACAAACCTTATCCTGAGATACCCACGGAATAACCACAGTTCAAGAAGTAAGGATACCAGTCATTTTTGGCGTCCACATCGTAGCCACCTAATGAGCGTTCGCATAGACGCAAGCCCACTTTCTAGAAACCGCTACGATCAACCTCGTACATACGATAGCATGTCAACTTTTGCAGCTCTAGGCACGCAATAATTACAGCTCCACCTTATACATAACTACACCATGAGAAGGGACAACCGCAGCAACAGTACCCTTCGTTTTGCTGGAGGTATGCGTCCACACGTTGCGGAGGATATATGAAGGCCGGCTTTTGAGGCCTATTTGTGTAGTTGTCGTTCTAATAACCGCGGAAGTACTCGTATTATTAAACAACAAGACTGCGTCGCTCCCACCTAGTAACGGTTTAGCGAGTATCCAATGCCCACTAGATCGGCTGACCAGGTGTCCTTGCTCACCCAGAGGGTCCTGATCTATAGCAATAACCTCTGAATTGGTCAGGATTTGTTTAGTGGCTGTCGACATGCTCGCAAGATCATTTCCGGCTATGAGAGGTGCTGCTTCTTCTGCCCAGAGGCTAAATTCAGCGCGACTTACCGTTGTACTCATAGTACCGTTCCCAACTTCAAGCATATCCGGATCGTTCCAGCCTCCCGGCTTGGCATAGCCGTGCAATGCTAAATCGTACGATTCATTAGACGGCAGACCCTGAACACCGAGAATATGCCGGACCATCTGAGTATAGCTCGCTGAGATATCGTGAGTGACGCGCCACATATTAGCGAACTTGGGAGCCCATTGCCAGTCGTGGTTATGGTCGTTGCCATTATTAACATTAGCATCGTTGACATCAAAGAAGATTGGGCGGCCGGTAGCTTTTAAGGCACGCGCCATACGCTGCGCGTCACCCTCAGCTATAGAATCGGGTATAGTGCCACGTGTCGTAGTGCCTGGTACGTTGCAATAATCAAACTTAAGATAGTCAACTCCCCACGAAGCAAACGTTTTTGCATCTTGCTGGTAATGGCCATAGCTACCCGCTGACGTGCCAGCGCAGTTAGTCCGCCCAGCACTCGTATAAATCCCAAACTTCAAGCCCTTGGAGTGTACGTAATTCGCCAACGCCTTGATGCCATCGGGGAACTTGGCAGGGTTAGCAACCAACTGACCCTTGCTGTTACGCTGCAACATATCCCAACCGCCATCAAGATTCACATACGTATATCCGGCCGCCGCCATTCCCGAAGAAACTAGCGCCTGTGTCTCCCGCTTAACGGTCGCTCCTGTTACGGAGGTACCAAAATGGTTATAGCCGTTCCAGCCCATGGGAGGAGTCGGAGCAATCGCGCACATTGCAGTACAGGCAACTGGTGCGGCGACTGCGGAGAATACCCCATAAATTCCACCAACGATGGCGATCGTTACAAATATGAGAATCCTAGTCTCTGACAATTTACGCCAGATACTGCGATGATTGTGCAGGTGCTTTGAACCTGGGCGGGGTAACTTCTTCTCGCGTACCATGTCGAATATTCCCTTGTTTTCTATGTTATGAGTAAGTATGTACCGATGGCTAGATAGTAAACTCATAGTAACCAAAGTGTCAACTGTTTAGTTAGCAGTACCGTACACCTTTTGTGTATTGGAGCAACATAAAATAACAGCCACCGCTAGTGCCTAAAAACACATCTTGTACTACGCCTTGTTAGAGTGATCAGAGTGATGGCCAGTGCCCATGCGTAATCTACGGGGATAACGTATTATGAAGTGTAGTATTTTCCGGAGGAGAGTTTTCCCATATTTGATCAGCACCACAAGTATCGCAACCAAAACAGCCGCAGCGGGTATGACGACCCGCAGGTTTAGATACAGAAAACGCTTGTTAACGACAGTGAAGGTAGAAGCATTAGCGTCCTTGTACTGGAGCTTGAGCCGATACATTCCCGATTGTGCATACAGGTTGTGCCGGAACGGCAGCGTTGTCTCGAATAACCGGCTGGTACCCGGCAAAATAAGGCCTGAACCTGGATTAACGACCGTGGTACCTATAATGTGGCCTCCCGGGTCGTACAAGGTAAGTTGCGCCCTGGGCGTAGTTTGCGTATTACCTTGGTTACGGAATGTTAGATAGTTCGTGACGGGCAGACTGAATCGCAGTGAGCCAACTGTAAAAGGTAACAACCGTATAGCATGGGTTCCTCCTCCCGCTGTCGCAAGGAATACAAGGGAAGCGACACTTGAACGTATAGAAACATTGGTTCGCGTACCGGGCAATATACTGTCCGCAGGGCTAAAGATAACTGCACCGTAATGGCCGCCGGGAGCAAGCTTGTTGACGTTATTAATATCTACCGTAACACGCTTTGTCTGATGTGGTGTTAACACAATCGCAGCATCCGGAAAACTAATAGCACCCTCGAGGCTATGTGGATTCGTGCTTGGCTTGTATTTCGACCCGTAAAAGCTAACCGCTCCAGTTTCATTGAGCGCTCCGAAATCTAGGGCATCCAATTGGATTAGCAACGTTTTTCCAGTCAAATTCGTGACATCAATGCTCAATGTCTTGTGCGTCTCGCCGGGATCGAGCTGCAAATTTGTCAGTGCCGGGGATACTCGTATGGTATTAGCACTGACAGCGGCAGCGAAAGCATTCGTGTGAGAGAATACAAAAAAGACGCATACACCAAGTAACGATACGACCAAAAGGCGCACATGGTGCATCATTTTCGCACTTTTTTACTTAAATGGTAGGCTCGTGCAACAAGTTTGCGCCCCATCCCAAAAAGACCGACCGCAGCAAGGATAACGAACAAAAGAGAGATGCTAAGTATTTTCCATGGTATGACCCAAAATGATACTACAGCGGTCGTCGGTATGTCCATAGATCCGTTGTTGTATACCATAACCAGTTTGGCATAGTATTTTCCGAATCGAAATTTCTTCGCATTGGAAAAGTTCCATTGCAGCCGCTGAACAACGTTACCATGCTTGTCAGTGATTTTTTGGCCGTTTACTAGTTTTGGTACGTATACAGGGAAACCATCCGCAAAGGACTGCCGGAACAGTCGTGACGAGCCAGGTAATACATTACCGGCCGCCGGATTAATGGGTAGCGTGTCTATAACATTGCCACCTGACGGGTTACGGCTAATATATATGTCCCCTGAGGGAGGCAAGTAGATATTCCCCGTATTCTTAATCAGGACTGAAAATTGAGCGGGCAGGAATTCAAATAGCTTCTTATTAATAGAAAACTTAGATACTTTAAGCTGTGGATGTTCATTGCCATTTTGAGCGTTAAGCAACACCAGCACCGCATTACCTGATTTGACACTCTCCGTATTGTGTTTAATTGGGAGTGCAGCAGTTTGCGGCTTAAACACAACTGCATAGTAGTAGCCCATACTGGCCGTTGCAGGTAAAGTAATAGTCATCGTAATGGGCGACCATATGTTCGGCTGAGCTACAAGTGACGTTTTCGAGAACTTCACCCACTTCAGAAAAGCATCTGATGCCTTGCCAGGATAGATTTGTGCCTGACCGCTCGTACCATATGGACGAAAAGTCTCAAGCTGCACGCCGATTCTAATTGGAACCGATTCATTATTCTCAACTTGCAGGGTAGTCGTGACACTGTGGCCCGGTTTACCCGTAAGGTTCACGGATATAGGTGTCGTCGTAATGTTTGTACCCTGTACACTTGGTAGTGCAAAGGCGTCTTGGCTAGTGACACAGCACAGTACTACAAGAAGTACACTTATAAACGACAGGCATTTTTTCATACGCTTTCTTTATTGTACAGGTGCGTTTAGAAAACTAGAAGCTTCCCGCACCAATGATCGTTATGGTGTCTGCATAGTCAGCAGCGGCAGGTGTAGTTGGAGAGATCGCGGCATACTCCTTAACCGTAACTATAGCGCCGTTAGCTGTACCCGTAGATGACGCTATCTGACGAGGCGTTCCATCCAAGCCGCTCCCATTTCCTGCACCTGATGACGCATACGCAGCTGTAGCAGACGTCGTACCCGCGCCTGAACCTTGTGTAATGCCCGCTGCGGGCAAACCAGTGAGATATCCCTCAGTACCAGCCACCAAGGTTCCGTTCGTACCAGGCGTTTTAGATGCAATGGTATAGTTCTCCGTGGCAGATTTAAGCCCTGAATTAGCATCAGACGCCCACAAGAACCAACCATATGTTGCGTTTGTGTTGACGGTCGCAGTAATACCGGTCGTACCAGTTACCGAGCCCGTCGATAGCGTTCCCAGGTTATCCGCATTCGCATTGAGTGCTAGCGTGAACGATGGCGGTACAGTTGCACTGACGGTCACTTGGTCATTGCTAATAATATCCGTTTCAACTGTCTGGGCGGCATCAGTGCCGGCGGTAATCACGACGGGCTGTTGCCCAGTAGTTGTAGGATTCGTAGTGATCGCACTGCCGGTCAGGACGCCACAGTATGATGTGCTCGGACTTAAGGCCGACATTGACGAGAATGTAATGAGCCCCGTAGCGCCACCTGCCGCAGTTGGAGTACCGGGTAGGTTTAAAGAAGCCCCCGTAATTGCCGTACAGTTAACTGCGTTGTACGTCTGCGAATATGTTTGGGTTGTGTTTATTGATCCGTTAGTAGCTCCCGTGTAGTTTGGGAAAGATAGCGTGAGTGTGCTGCCAGTATTGCTACTAGAAGTCGTAAACTCAAAAATAATAGCAGAAGCCGCCCCTGCGTCCATATTAGTCAGAATAACTGAAGAATGCGTTAAGTATGTTGCTGCGGATACACTCTGGGTAACCATAAAATTGGCAGCTACTAGTAATAAAGCACCCGCGAGAAGTGGTAACTTCCCCCTAACTTTTCCTTTCGCTTTCAGCATATAGCTTTAGCATAAGCATTTGCGTAAAAAGTGTCAACGCTTTTTACGGGTAAATGTTCAGTCAACCGTTCCATTGCCATGATTGTAGAACCTGAGAGAACGTCTCAGACAACTCCTTGAGAGCATTCGGGTCATCAGCACTTAGCGATATATCGGCTGATTTATCGCCGTGCAGCAAAAATGCCACATCAGCAAAACCGTACGATTGCATATCAGCAAAAACTATAACGGGCTTGCCCTTTATATGTTCAACCGTTTCGCGGTATCGGCCAGGTTGTTGCACCCTCAGATTGTATGCACTATCATCCCGCAGTGTCGGACCGGCCAACTGGTAGACCGAAACAGTGAGGCTCCACGGTTCACCACTCCTGTAGCCAAAGGAGTACGCGTCCAGCTCTTGCGCATGTGGCGCTTGCGATGTTCTGGGCGTAAGACTCTCAGGATGACTAAAGCTAATGTATGCATCGTGCACCGTAACCGGTGACGCATTAAACGTATGTACGGGCATCTGGATATTGGACGTTGTAAACCGTGTCGTACTCACCGGTTGGGACAGATTACGCACAGCGATCACGGCAACACCGACGCTACAGATCAGTACTACAGCCACACACATAAACATGATTTTTTTCTTGCGACTTATGGTACGCAGCAGCATGCGTGGCATAGTACGCTCAGTAACTCGCAGCCGCTACGAAGTTAAGCACTTCCTGGTAGTCGGTACTCGGAGGATCTGAACTGGCAGCCTTGGCGAGTACATCGAGCGTCGCAGAACCAGACGTAATAGCAGTAGGCGTTGTGAATACTGGAGTGTATGTTGTCGTTTCGGTCCCTACATTAGTGCCGCTTACGTTGTAGGGACTATCAATAGCTAACGGTCCACCGGCTGACTGGCTAGCCGTTAATCCCTGTAACCCGAAGCCATGGGTACTACTTGAGAGGTTCCCTGACAATGCAGTAATAGTGGCACCATTGGCCGCACTAAAAAGGCCACCGTTCTGACCGGCCGCAAAGATACTTGCTCCATACACGCCGTTGGTCGTTAACGAAAAACTGATCGCTCCGCTAGTCACGATAGCCCCCGGCAATAGGTTCCCAAGGCTAAGGCTATTCGGCGAGACCGAGTACGTAATGGACGGGCTTACTGTGGCTGCCGATGCAGCGGCGCCAAATTCAGTGTTAGTAAACAATCCTTGCATAGCGGCAACCCTGACGTAGTACGTCGTACTTGAAGCCAGGCCCACTATAGGGGTGCCACTTGTTCCCCCCCAGGCAGTGTACGACTGGTATACAGGGCTAGCCCCAAGAATACCACCGGTCTGGAGATATAGGTTACCGCTTGCAAATGTACTACTCGTAGATACCTCGACTGCAAACTGCACATCAGACGGATAGGTACTGGTATTGGGCACATTTTCATAATCATTCAGTGTTACTAGGAGTTGGTCATAGTACGTATTCGAACCATTGCTTACGGTCGGCGCTTGCGGTATGGCAAGCTGTTCGGTCTGTACTCCGCCCGTACCGGCAGTGTTATTGGGGCTTGACTCTGTTCCGGATACTCCGCCGCCGTTCACTTGTGCATGATATGTCGTTGAAGATGAATTACTTGTACCCGCAGGGCCAATGCTGTAACTGTTCAGGTTGTAATTAGTACTTGATGAGAACGCACCAAATAATAGCATCCCCATACTGATTGCGCGCATATATCGCATCATAATACTGTCATTATACTGTACCGGTCATGCCTTCCACGCATCTATCAAGGGCATACCATACTGAACGTTGTTTTTTTTAACTCATAACATCTGTGGAAAAGCCTGGCACCGCATAGTCTAGATTACGCTTATGATATATACTTACCAGTACAAGACTTAGGGGGATTGCACAGGATGGCTTACTAGAGGTAGGGAGCAAACCTGTAGAGCATAAGAAAGGTCGTATGAGGTTGCACGCAAGCAAGCTGACGAGAGAAGCCTGTGAAAGCATCAAGCAGCAGGCAACGTATGCTGTTGATTCGCGTACGCAACGATTTGTCTTTCCCATTTTACGCCAGCATACATGGCGCACGTTGCTGGTGTTTTTTGCCGTTACACTACTAGCAGTGGCATCCATAGCTCTGTACAAGCCCCCACAAACTGCGTACGCAACTTCCGGCATCAATCAGGAGCTGAGCTTTGAAGGAAAAGTGATGAGCAGTAGCGGTCAGAATATCGCTGATGGCAGTTACAACATGGAATTTAAGATATACACCGGTTGCACCAGTAATACGGGGACCGGTTGCACCGCAGTATGGACCGAGGATTGGCTTGTAGGCTCAAGCCCGGTGACATTTACAAGTGGTACGTTTCATGTAAACCTCGGTTCCATAACTCCGTTCGGCAGCAGCGTACCATGGAACACGTACCCACTCTATCTTTCCATGCAGATCGGCAACCAAACAGCCTGCACGCCAGCGGGTAATTTTCAAACAAATTGCGGCGGAGACGGAGTCATGAGCCCTTACATTCTACTCACCTCTACACCCTATGCTTTTAACTCCAACGAACTTGGCGGCCTAACGGCGTCCCAGTTCGGTCAGCTTGCCGCCAACCAAACGTGGACCGGCACCAATACGTTTCAATCGACGATCAACTCTACCACCGCTCTCCTGGTTCAGGACACGAACGCCAACCCCGTACTGTCAGTCGACACCACTGACAATGCCGTAAACATTGGTTCCACAACTCAAGTACAGCCAGCCGAGCTGTACGTTAAGAACACTAACAGTGCTAACCGTACGGCCATCTTCCAGGCGGCAACCGGCCAAACAGCCGACATCCTTGATATTTTCAACTCGAGTGGCGCATTTGTTTCAGGCTACGATAGTAGCGGCAACCTCTATCTTGATGGTTCAGTGCAGACAGGGGATAGCACGAGTGCTGGTACTGTTAAGATTGCTGACGGTAGCGGCCACACTACCTGGCTTGATGCTGCCGCAAACAGTACGAATAACCCTACCATAACGCTCCCTAATGCGAGTGGCACACTATGTCTAGACACCCAGAACTGCAGCATTGCCGGCAGTGGGTATATATTAAACCAGAGCACTAGTCCCGGGACCGCCCAGACGGGCAACTTCAATATCTCTGGCACGGGGATTGTTAGCACTGAGCTGTTCACGCCCCTTGTTGATGCTACAACGCCAGGTGGTACGCTGATTATTGGGAGCGGCCATACGCAGACTGGTTCCGTTGTCATCGGCTATGCTATGAAAACGGGTAACATAACACTTGGTGGGAGTGCCACTACCGGTACGATTGTCGTCGGAAAGTCAACGGGGTCAAATGCCGTTGACATTGGAAACGGCGCAACAGCAAGCGGTAGTACGCAAACAGTCAATATCGCTACGAGTGGTCTCAGCGGTGCTACCACGGATGTTACGGTCGGATCAACTGCGAGTGGCGGCGGAGTCACCCTTCAGGCTGAAGGCATCTCCAACACCCTGACGGGTAGCGCAACAGCTCCGAGCGACATTATTAAGACGTCAACCAACTCGACTGCAGCCTTCCGAGTTCAGAATTCGACTGCAGCCACTCTCTTTACCGTTGATACGACGGATAGTACCGTAACGATTGGTGCAGGCACCGCTGGTGATACAACTCCGATACTTTTGACGCTCGACAACGGAAATAGTAGTACCGACCCGACTGGCATCCCCGGAGCTATGTACTACAACGCTGCCCTTGGCCGCTTCCGTTGCTACGAGAACGGCAGCTGGAAAAACTGCATTGGTATCGATCCAGGTAACCAGCGACACACGGCATTTTACAGTGATGACTTCTTTACTGCCACTAGCGCCTGGCCTTGGAGCGAGGGAGCGATCAACTCGGGAACCATAGCGAACGGTACGGGCAGTCCAGAACACCCTGGAGTCTACAATCTCAGCTCTTCCGCGAACTCTGGCAGTGGTTTCAAGTTATACACCGCGGCCAATTCTTACTTCTTAAGCGGTGGTGATGCTACTGAAATGGTGTTTAATCCAGCAGTACTAACCAATACGACTACTACCTTCGGATTTACAAATGGCACGTATCCAGGGAACATAACGAGCGGTGTATACATAGATATAAATGGAGCGACCGTAAGCGGAGTAGCAGAAAGTGGCAGCGTTTCTGCGAGAACCGGAACAACCTATACGTTAACTGCAGGTACGTGGTATAGGGCTCGGCTAGTTGTAAATAGTGCACTCAGCCAAGTGGACTTCTATCTTTACGACGGCAACAGCAGCAGTACTACGCCGCTCTGGCACGACACTGTTACAACCGACATACCTCCTTCTACGACCGGCCTGTCGCATGCTGTCATGACAACAAACAGTGGCACGACCGCTCAGGTCTTACTGAATCTGGACTACATGGCAATGTGGCATGAGGGCGCCGGGTTAACAAGGTAAACGGGCCGCTACGAACAAAGAATCTGTAACGCAAATCTTTCTCTATGCCAAAAGAAAAGTCGTGGCAGGTAGTATGTGCGTACGCTTAGCAGGTCTACATTACGATTTCGCAACCGGAGCTAGCGCTTGAACGATCTGCTCCATAAGACTGCTACCAATTGGGTTTGGAGCGTTGATAATGACCCAGGTACCGTTAGCACTAATTAGGGAGCCCGTCGTTCTCGTGGTATCACTGGTAATGAAAACTTTACCGTATTCGGTGTTGAGCTGATTGGAAGCCCTGATGCTCGCCGGGCTAAAACCAGACGGCAGAGCTTCCTCAGTGAACACTAGCGTCTTACCAACACTGTTTACCATCACGAATTCAAGGACGCCCTGTCGATAACTGACTGATGATGGACGTAGCCTAAAATCAGTTGCAAAGCCTGGTTTTATACTGAACACATTGAACCCGGACACCTCTGAGACAATGCGCGCCGGCAGCCGAGGCACTGATGGACGGCGAACGCCTGGGCGGCGCACCAGATGCAGAACGCCGTACACTAGAACACTGCATACCATAAGCGCAAGCACCAACAAAACAGCTCGTCGAAACCAGGGGGGAAATCGACGGCTCGTCACGGCCGGTGTAAGCTCGAGCTTGGGGGCGGGGAGGATGCCATCAATAGACGTAACGCGTGGTCTATGAGGTGGAACTGCCGGCGACTTGCGTGTACTAAGATGCATGCGTTTAATCTAGCGTATTACAAGCAATGAGACAATGCTAATGACAAGTCACCCTCACCTCGCAGGGTGTATTGAGAAGTCAGCATCTCGCCCAGTGACTATTGCGTCCTCATACGGTACACTACGAAGAGCACCTCAAAAAAACAATGAACACAAAAAAGACAAAACTGGCATCAGGCAGATCCGTACACAGGCGGAAGCTTTCAACATCAAACAAACCAGGGAGAACGGCCGCGTCCCGTCCTAGATCGGCCTTCAGACGGCTTGTAGTGCGCCCCGCTAATATCTTGGGATTGTTGTGCGTTGGGGTTATGCTTACGGCACTGACATTTCATGCCTACGCCGCATCATACAGCGTTCACGCTAATGTCAAAGCGGTCACATTGACAAAACCCGCGACCATTACAAGCCCGACAAACTCTTGGCTAAGCGTACGCACTATTACCGTAAGCGGCACGTGTCCGGTTGCATGGAACGATTATGTAAATCTGACAGACAATGGTGTTTTTGCCGGCACTGCGTATTGTGGTAGCAATGGAAGGTTCAACATTAGGCTCACGCTGCGCAGTGGCGTAAACCGGCTGCAAGCGCAAGACTACAACTCATCCAATATTGCCGGTCCTACGTCGCCCCGAGTAATCGTTGTGTGTACATTACCAAGTACGGGCGGCACTTTTTATATCACCTCAGACTATGCATACACTGTGCAATCTCCTGGTGTTCCAACGACCTTTACGATACACATCATCGGTGGGATTCCACCCTACAGAATGACCATTGACTGGGGTGACGGCAGTAGATCCACGCTTATTCGCCAGACCGGAGCAGATGTGGTAATCCGCCATACGTACGGATGGACCACTGCAGCTATTACATCCATGATTATTAACGTGCAGGCAACCGATGCATCTGGAGCGGCGAGCACGCTACAGTTAGATGCTCGTATTCGCAATACTGTATTTGCCGGCAACAGTGCAAATACGACAAGCGGGGGCATGCTTGGGAGTGTGCTGAGGTTTCTCAGCTCGTGGTTGTGGCTGCTCTGGCCGGGCTATGGGATTATCCTCCTGCTCGTTATTAGCTTCTGGCTGGGTGAGTGGCAAGAACGTTCTCGCATTAAAGCAAAACACGAGCGAGAGCTGCGCAGACGCCGAGCACGTTACGCCACCCTACACGGCTCAAATTCAAGATAGTAACTGTTTCCTGCATCCAGAGAAGCAACTAGTAAGTCTCCCTCACTTGGGCTTTGCACGGCGGAATACGTGCCCGGCTCACACAACGCGCAACCATACTTCAGGGAATCAGCACGGCTCTAATTATCTAACCGGGCCAAGCGCTTTCAAGAAGCTAAGAGCCGTATCGGGTCGTGGCTGTTGGCACCGTGGGCATGCGGTGCCGGGATTAGGTATATTAAGCCACCAGCCACTTGTTAAATGCGGAAACGTCGCATGCGCAATGTTGGTTAGCTGTTGCCACGTAGGGTCACCGGCAGTTGGATTAGTGGAGAGCCCCGACAGGACAGTTACGTGCGCATTCGCCTGCTTGACCTTTAGAATCGTACCCTCAACTGCTGCCAGGTATGTTTTGGCAGTAGCTTGGGCATATTGGGCCTGTACATCAATAACATCAGCGTATGGGGCGATGGAAGGATCGATTGTGTTGGGAACCGGCGCGGCAATAAGGGTATACCCATGAGCGTGGGCTAGGGCGTAGGCCATTTTATAATACCGTACCGGGTCTTGTTTCTCTGCGCTGGGTGTCAGATGCCACGGCTCATTATCATAGAGGATCGCCCGTACATATGCAGGTATCTTATGTGCCGCCACATCAGACGCAAACTGAGCTTCCGATTTATAGCTTTTAGCCGGAATAATGCGCAGGCCATGCTCGGCAGCAGTCGCATCGGACGGATTGTATGCAAGCGCATACATAGTATCTCGAGCGAGAGTCGCCCGGGCCGTAGGATTAGCCGTCATTTCAGCGAGTACGGCCTTAGTCATGATCCAATACCGGGAGCTTGCAGGGGGCGTCGTAGTAACACTAGAGGGCTTAGCGTGAGTAGGCAACAGATAGATCCCGATAGTAATAAGAATCAAGATCAGAGCTACAGCCCCTCCAACGACAAGCATGCGATTGCGGCGCATCACTGAGCTGCTCCTCCTTGTGGACGCATGGTGTCCTCTACGCCATTTTGTCTAGTAGTCCAGCCCTGCTTGAGGAAGGTCACGGTACCATATATACGGATAATGCGGGTAAGCACGATTGCTGACCAGAGCGACGCAATAGGACGAAGTGCTATCGTAAGGAACTTAACCTTCCAGCTTTCATCGCTCCGGCGAAGTGAAAGCGTTCGCAGTTGACTAATCCACCCTATGAGCGCACTCGACACAACGACACGCCACGCTAGGTGTTCCGAGTGCGGCCAGCTACCAATAACGATCAGAAGCAGGGCAAGGCCCAGCAGCGTCGAGTACACACTCATCAATGTATACCACCACATATAGCTCGAAATTGGATAATACTTCAACCTCCAGAAATTACGGACGGTGCGACCCCGCGCCCAACGCGTCCGCTGACGGCTGTGATGTCCCAGCTTCTCTGGCCACATCGTAAATGCAACAGCAGATATCTGCTGTACAGATTTACCGCACATCGAACCCGCCAGTGCTGTCAGTGAATCATCAGCAAGTTCTACACGGCGTCCCAACAATACTTCGTTGGAATATACGTCAATAATTTTTCGAAATGCAGATGCTCGAATGAGTGCAAAGGGACCGCGGTTGGTAAACATATCTCCGCTTACTGACCACGCTCCCGAGATAACAACTTGAGCATACTCTTGTAATGAGCACTCGATCAAGGTCAACCAATTACGTTTATGGTTGTAGCCAAGCTCGGTTCCGGCAACCGACATAACCGTCGGGTCAGCAAACCTCTGGATACCTTCTTCAATCGCGGTCATAGATAAGATCGTATCAGAGTCAACCGTTATGAAGATAGTCTGGTCGTCCGGTTTTTTACCTGCGTCAAGACGGTCAAGCTCATCACGGAACGTAGCAGCATGAGCCCGACGTTTTCCTTCGTTAGCCTTACGCCTCCAGGTTATCGTGGTACGTCCATGCGTACCTGCCCAGTAGCGTTTTAGGCGCGTATAGTCTACTTTTGTCGAGCCATCATCAACAAAGTCAACAAGGTCTGGCGGGCGAGTCTGGTTGACGAGCGCGAAAAGACAAGCGTCTACAGTTTCAGGAGCTTCGTTAAAGGCCGGTATACTTATAACCACGCGAAGATCGCGCAGTTTCTCTACCTCGGCATAATGGGGCCGGTCGAAACACGACAGTACCCAGCCGATAACTCGGAATAAAAGTGGCACCGCCGAAAACACCAACAATATTCTCAGCTGAGGTGATACTCCGTAGGTAAACCGCCAACCTATTGCAAAGACTATCGCACCGATTGTCGCAGACAATACTATCCCTCGTTCAGGATGAAACGTTACCGACGGAACGTGATAGCTAGGAGCTAAAGCTCCCCGAATGATTTTCCGTGACGGAATATCAGTTTGCAGAATATGGCTAGAACCGCCACGACCACTGGCGTAGCGTAAAGCATATCGTAACCAATTTCTAGAATGAGGTGAATCTTCGTTTCCTCGTTGTTTTACTTTCATGTTGTAATTCACCATTACTATATACGGCACTCTCTCAGCAGTCAACTAACTTCTCCCGGAACATATCGCTTCACTCAGCAATGCACCGCATGCTGACAACTCTAAGCACGGCATAAAGTGAATTAAACTTTATTGTAAATGTAGCAACTTTGTATTAAGATTATTCTAGTTATCGAGACACCTGCTGGAGTAGCCATTTGCACTCCACGCACTACTATGAAACAACCAGTTTTACGTCTCCCTTGATCCGGGAGATATGTTTTGCGTGTATCTATGAGAAGGGCGGTGATAACACACAAAATAAGCTTTGTTAGATAGGGCATTTTGCGAACTCATGAAATTACATACAACTACACGTACCCTTAAGAAAATATGGGTTATTCTCGGGCATATTAGTCATGCCCATAGGATATTCACTAAATACTGGGGCGCCCTTTTACTTGTTGCTATATCTATCACAATGGCATACTTTTCTGCAATTAGCATTGCCAACCAAATGAGCACGTCATCTACCGAGGCAATCCCTCGGCCAGCGCGAGTGTATACTGGCGAGTTCACCATGCCCGCCAATGTGTTTGCGCAAGCGCCAGGCAAACCATCACCACTACCCAACACTATATTCCCAGATACTGTTAAAACGTACACCGTTCAGTCCGGGGATTCGCTTACCTCGATAGCAGTAAAAGTAGGGATGAACGAAAAATCGTTGAAAAAACTCAACAACATAGTACTGTCGAATAAGCTGAGAACCGGCCAAAAACTCCTATATTACACACCCCCGGGAGTGCTTCGGTAATGCGAGAACACAAACTCCGCAAACGTTTCGGTTTTCGGCTGCTATCATCGACAGCAACAACAATTGGCGTGACCACAATGATCTTTGTAGCGATCATCATACTAAGCGTCAACTTCGGTCCCGCTCTCGTAACTGCACTTGCGAATCAAGCCAATAACCGGCTCATAACCCCAGGGTGGCAGGCCGCTCAAGCCTCGCTGACAGCAGCACAACCTATATACAAAACAAACTACACATACTACAAACTTCGCGAAGGCCAGAACCTACAATGGGCCGCAGCACATTTCGGCGTCAGCCTCACTGATCTCCAAGCGTTAAACCCCGGACAAGCCGTCTGGGGAACCACAATTAAAGTCCCCCCTGTACAACGCTCCCTTGCACCGTTTTCGGCTGCCGAAACAACAACTGCGCATATAACGGTGAGTACTACCACCGCAGGGGCATTGCTCCTAAGCAATACCTTCACAAATCCAACGGCATACATCACGGTACCGCTACTCATGCAGCTCTTACAGCCGTACCGCGCCATTACACAGCTCGGACCAAAGTCATTCCTTATAGACCAATCGATATATATTGAAGGCAATATTAGGACTGACATTACGAGCGCAACCGTAAGAAAACTCTACCTTCTGAGCAACCCCGATTACCATATCACAGCACTTACATTCTGGGACTCAGAAGCACTACTGAGCGGAATCACCGTCTCAAGTTATAATACCCAATCCAAAAGTCCTGACACCTCCTACGAGGACGGGCGCAGCTTCCTGCGAGCGTACGGCAACGCACGAATGGACATACTACACTCCACCATTGCGTATCTTGGCATGGCAAAAATGAGAGGTACAACTGGCATACCGCAAGCAGCACGCGCCTTATTGCTGGGAGGTGAAACTGACGGCGTATCATGGGGTATCGCTGACGGCAGCTATGGAACCAACGATACGACTGGATGGGTCGAAAATAGCTCCTTCACAGCTAATTATAGCGGTGCTTCTACACATGGGGCGCAGGGTATGATGTGGCGCAACAACTTGTTTATGAAAAACACTGCATACGGTCTCGATGCGTCCAATAATAGCAATAATGCAACCATTGTAGATAATCACTTTCTTGAAAACGGAATTGACGGCTTCAGAGCTTCCAGCCACAGTGACTACAATATAATTACGAATAACGAATCGACAGACAACAAACGTAATGGCTTTTTACTATATAACCATTCCGATCGTAATGTCATTGCCAACAATACGGTAGTTACCAACCACAACAGTTTTGGTATATCCGCATCGGACCTCAATACAATCAAAAACAACGCAAGTTATAATCCGCAGGGAAGCCACGTACGAATCAGTGCAGCGTCTACTCAGAACTATGTGACCGGTAACACATTTTATGGAGGCCCGCGCGGCATATATGTATACGGAAAAGACAACGGCGTTGAGATAGCATATAACACATTCGATGCCACTCCGTACCAGCTCATAACTAATGGCGCAAATCGGGTACTATTCAACGGTAACCAAAGCAATAGCTTGGGATATAAACTTGCAAGTTCAGACCGGGTCGTATTTGGCGTCAACAAGTTAGACGCCTATATACACATCGACTTGAACCCGTTACAGACGGCTACACACAACGTCACTAGCACAGCTGTTCGGCACAAGAGCTAGCTTTACCACGTATACACTATTCATAGCCACAGGGTCTATAGCGCAGACAAACTTGAACGGTAGTCTTTTTTACACTACTATTGCCATATGGTAATAACCATCGAAGATCTGCCGGCCGTGCGATCACTTTATAGAAATAAAAAGATTGTCCTTGGCAGTGGAACGTTTGATTTATTTCACCCAGCCCATGTGCTCTATCTAAACCGAGTAACAGCCTACGGCGACATAGTCGTAATTATGATAAACAGCGACACAAGGACCAGAAGCACAAAAGGTAAAGGTCGCCCCATTTACACCGAACAACTCCGTGCGCTAATTGTAAACGCTATAAACGGCATCGATTACGTGTTTGTCGAGCCGGGAACAAATAAAGTTGGTTCCGTTGACACTGTACATGAGCAAGTATTCTCTACCCTCAAGCCTGATATCTACGTTACCTCAAATGAGCAATGGCTCGCTTGTAAGCAAATTATGGGCAGCACCAAACTAATCGTAATTCCAAGATCAGACGAAGAAAAGTATCATTCTACGACTAAAACAATTAAATACATCGTAGAGCATAAGATAGTATAAATTAGCACTAGCCATACACGTATACGCACGCTCAGAGGGCATTCGTGAACAGTGGATCACCGCGTACATTGTCAGCCCGCTAAGAGTCTTCGAATGCGGGTTTTTATTTAGCTGCTTCAATAGCATTGACCTGAGCTTGTGTCAGGGCGACCCATGGTGAACCATCAGGATTTGAGGAAGCTGCTGCCGGACTATCACCTTGATTCCACCACTTAGCTTGGAAGGGCACTTCATTGAACAGGACGCGTTGACCAGTATTGTAAATCGCGGTACCCGACCAATTAGGATACGTTCCAGTCGGAAGCGTTGGTTGTGGTATGGGTTTTTCTCCGGGTAGTACCGGCCCTATAAGTTCCCACGGTGTCTGCCACGATTGTAGTACCGGATCGTCTGGCGCGCTACCTTGATTCCACCACTTAGCTTGGTAAACGTTATGATGCCATACAACTTTTGTTCCTTCCAAATACGTACCTGTTGGTGACCATATCTGGTAAGGACTCGTGGCCGGGTTGTCCGGCGTCTGTTTTGTTGTTATAGGATCGGCTTTAGTGATAATACCGGCACTCAGCGTAATACTACCATCAAAGCCAGCACCAAGAAGATTGGAGAACTTTTGGCTCCCTTGTTTGACCCCACTGCAGGAGTCGGAAACAATCTTCGTGTCTACATAGTTACTGCCACACGTCAAGTCACGGTTCGCTGACCACATTGACATGCGGCCGACACCATGGGCCCTCGCGAAGGCGTTGAGTCCCTTAGCATCACTAAGCGTAAATACTTCATTGGCATTATCATTCTGTCCTATCATGGGAGTTGCCCCAATTTTTGACCATAAGGTCGTATTGTCCAGGTGTATGCCCGCACGATCGTACAAAATACCCAGCTGTCGCACGGTTTGTGTGAGTGCGCTCTCTGATCCGGTCAGCATCGTCTGGCCCTTCGTAAGACTTGCGCCGTAGTCCATCGTCATAACATTAACACCCGCGAGGTCAACCTTCTTAGCAAGAAGCTGACTAACCGCATTGGTACCCGCCTCGCTTAAGCCCTGTGGCGTAGCAGGTAGCGTAACCCAGATCGCAAGTTGTTTACCGGCAGCTCGACGCTCAGACTGTAGCTTTGCGAGCACCTCGGCCCGGCGTACCCCTGCAGCAGTGCTCGTGAGCCCTTTGCCCTCAAGATCAAGGTCGATAGTATTGATGTTATATCGATCAATAACTGTTTTATACGCGTCAAACAGCTTTGTTTGGTTCGTGCAGTTAACCGCTAACTCGTTATTATCAAGACCACCAAACGAAATCGCGACACTGCCACCTTGTTGCTGCAGACGAGCAATACGGCGGTCAAGATCAAGAGCTCTGGAAGCTTGGTCTAAGGTGTAGGCTGCGCCCCAAGTTGGTGTACATGGATCTTGCGGAGACGAAACAATAAACGATAGCACCGCATCACGATGTGACGTAGCACCCATGTTCTCAAACGGGAACAACGGCGTTGCAGTCACATCGACATATGCCGCAAACCAGGGATGTCGCGGCGCCGCTGACTGCACCTTATGGTGTTGCCGGACGGCAAAGATGACGCCCGACGCGATACCGGCCAGTAGAAAAACGGCCAGTAGTACGCGCCACAGAGATAACTTTCGAACGGGCTCTTGGCTTACGGTTGGCGTAGATGGAGTCATGCGGTGACCTGTTCCTCTGTTCTTTTCACCGTAGCGTTTTTAGCTACATGCCTTCTTTCGGTAAATGGCACATCATTCTTAGTATCACCATGGTATAACACAGCTTGCCAATCAAAGGTCGGCTTCGACGTACTAGCTTTTCCTGTTACTGGTGGTGCTACCTCAACGAACAACCATTTGGTAAGTCCAATGAGCGTATCCGAGATCGTATGCCAGATGCCAATGTACGCTATGATTGCCCAGATAGCAACTACCGCATTAAAGCCAGCGAACAGTGCATTCCCCCAGTTGTGGGCAAGCTCATCCTGACGCAGTGTGAACAGTGAAAATCCAACAATGCCAAGCGGCACAATGATATAGAGGAGCGGAGCGATTGTTCGATTCTTCACCTTTGGCGTCCGAGCGAAGGGTATCTTTTTACCGGTCAGTGCCTGCTGGAGTGACTTCAAAACGCCGGCAAGGTTAACGGGCAATAAGATCAGGTTGAATCCATAAATACGCAGCACATCAGTTCGTTTGTACCCGCAATATTTTAAGTCACTCGCCATAGCAATGAAGTACGGTAAGGCCGCAAGCAAAACAAAGGGGCTGAGGAGACGACCATCGTAAGGGAAGGCGAGCAAGAAGATAAGTCCAATACTTGCCCAGGTAATAGAGGCCATGTAATTGAGGCGAATTAAGACTTCGAAACGTGGCACTACCTCACTCCGCCGGTTGCGTTCACGTATAGTGACCCAGAGTTTTGGCAGAATGAGAAGCCCGCCATTGGCCCAGCGACGACGTTGCACTATAAGTGAGCCAAAATCCGGAGGTGTTGCACTATAGCTCAAGCGCTCAGGATAATTGACGAGCGTCCAGCCATGTAGCGCAAGGTCAATACTCGACTCCGTGTCCTCGATAACCGTCCTATCCTGTACGTAGCGTTTTATCTCGTATCCACCTACCCATTCCGTCTCAACGATATCTTCGAGCGCGCGCTTGCGAATAACAGCATTCGCTCCAACCCAGAACGTTGCATTGTAATATGTCATTCCTTGGTGCAGGATATGCTGTATATCGGTGGTTGCACCGGCAAGCCGTTCGATACGCGTTCTTGCGCCGCGGAATGAAGAGTAGGGGGTTTGCGTAACGGCCACTTTCGCATTTTCAGGTTGCTCAAGGAAATACACGAGTCGCAAGCAGTAGTCACGCAGCAGTATCGAATCTGCATCAAGTGTAAGCAGGTAATCACTATCCGGCACTACAAAATCATCAGGTCCAAGTTTTCGACTCCCTTGAACTGCAACCAGCGCCGGGCCTTCCGGTGTCTCCTCTTTGTGCCAGGTTCCACCCATGAGACTAATGTACGAATTGAGGTTCATAGCTTTATTAAACTCGTGCGAGAAGGAAGCAAAGGTCTTACGCTCAAAGCTATCGATTTCGACATCAAAAATTGCGGTAAGGCGCTGGTATAACTGATGTACCCGATCTGTTGGTAACGAGGCCGCTTCATCGGTCGCTGCTACAAGCGCGTTAGCGACTAGGGATAACTCACGCGCGAGATCGCGAAGAACATGTTCGGCAAAGAACGTGTCAACATGATCACCATCCGGCTGTGCCTGCTCATGCTCAGCCAGCTTTTCGAGCCAGCCAGCAGCACTCCTGTAATGTTCGACCAGCTCCTTCACTGTCTTGACTGTCGCTACACGTGCATGACCACGACGTCGCTCAAATGTGCTCAATGCAGTCGCAAAACGCTCCCTCGGTTCAGCGAGCAGCTGCGTAATGTCCGCAGCCAGCTGGCGTGTTGCAGCCAACCGCTCAGCAGCCTTCGCACTTTTCGGATGGGGATTGTCGTCAATAAGCAGTACGATACGTTTCTTGGGATATTCTTGCAGCGCGGCACTCAGTAGTGTTTTACGGACAACCTGCGGCTCTTCATTCACCGCTGGGACTAATACCGTGATAGAAGGTTGCTTAGCTGCGAAATACCGTTCAAGCTTTGCACGCGGTATGCGGACATGCTTTGCGAATCGTTGCAGCGCACCCTGTCGGGCGACGAGGTACATGAGCGCCGAAAACGTCAGGAAGGTCATAATTATAAGATAGCTAATGGCTTCCATCGTAAACTTGAACGTCTGCGGACCTTCAAAGAACTGTCTAATAATAGTAGAGATGAAGTACGCAGCCCATAGCAGAACCGTCATAACAATAGCCAGCCGGCTCATCGCCATTTTTCGAGTAGACGGCTTTGGATGCATAATTGGCAGAGCCTGAGTGCGTTTTTCGGCACCCCACTGGCGACCGCGCTGTTGCTTGTGTGTCTTGTGTATGGTGGGCATAATTTCCGTCCTATATAAAGAAAAACTGCATATTTCAGAATCTACACTGCTTGTCGCAACGTAGTGTGTACATTCTCATCATCGGTTCACAGCCTTAATACTAGACGCTTCACCGGATTTACATAATAATAACACCTGTTCACATATATTGCAAGCATTATGTTGGGCAGTTGCTAGGCTATTGCAGCTTTGCAGCAATTCCGCTTATTGACACCAACAACAGGGATCAGCTCCCACGGCCACCCGCATACCAAACGCCCTGAGTTAGATGAGCTCTCTATGCAACTCAGATACTACCGAGTCAAGCGCAATCTGTTACACTACAGTGTATGCATAAGACACGTGCCGTCGTTTTCGACGTTGACGGAACATTATCGCCAGACGTATCATGGCTTGCGCTCACTCGAGACTTAGGAGCATCCGTTGAGAGACATGAGCAGATTTATCACGACTACAAGCATGGCAAGACAGATTACGTAACCGCCAAATCACAACTGCTCACCCTCTGGCAGGCAACCGGAAATGCCAATAAGGAATTCTTTGCCCAGCTGTTTGACGCACTACCCCTTAACCCAGCAGCGGAAAAGGTCGTGCAAGCCGCCAAAATCGATTACACGGTTTGCCTAATAAGTGGCTCGATGGACCTATATACTAAAATCGTGGCCGAGAAACTTGCTATCGACCACTGGTACGCAAACACTACGTTACACTGGGACACTAACGGCAGCCTTGTCGATATGGATTACGACTTAGATCAGGCGAGCAAAAAGCTTGAACAGTTCGACCAATTCTGCGAAACAAACCGTATCAGAACCGAGGATTGTTTCGTTGTGGGCGACGGAGAAAATGAGGAACTACTATTTGAGACATGCAAGCACGGCATATTGCTTGGCAGCAACCCTAACACTTCGACACATGCGTGGAGGCACATTACCCAATTGGCAGATTGTGAACCGATTCTACGTGACAACTAAAAATGCTCGTAGAAGAAATACTCTCGGCGTTCAGGCACACTATTAAAATATCTCCTCCAGGCTGCCATCCTCGCAAACGCTATAATAGGCAGTAAGTCCGTCCCGTGAGGTCGTGGAGAGAGTATTGGAATCTATAATCGTAATAAATAATCTCGGTTCATCAATGCCGTAATAGTATGGGGTCAACACATGGTTAGAATCAATCGGGGCCTGTAACAAACGTACAACAACTGCTAAAGCATCCGTCAGCTTACTATATTTAACTTCAAAGGAACGACATTCGGCATCCACAAAGGCCCTTCTTACTTTGTCAGGGAAGTCACGAGCCTCTCGTACTTTGTCGTCGTATGGATCTCCCAAAAGCTCTGGATGATGGCTAGCAACCGACAGACGAGGGCCCCATTCCATGGTAACTGTGTGGTCCAATTGATACGCATCTGACGCGTCATCTTTCGCCATACTTACGATAAGCGTGGAAGGCTCAGCCCGTATACTCACATCCCGCACGCCAAGCTTAAAGTCGAAGGTAGCATAATCGAGTGCACTGTAGCCGCAGTATCTATTTATAGCAAGCTCTTCAAAATTCAATTGCAGCAAGTCTACTAAGCATGCGCTACCGACACGACGTAACGCATCAGCCATGTGCACCTTTTTCGTATTGAGCACACCGCAAGCTTCATCGTAAAGCCGCCGATCGTGGATAGCTTGCGAAATATCCTCTTCACCTATTACCGAGAGTTTAACGGCGAGCGAATCAACAAGTGTCACACCATGTATAATTCCTCCGATTACGACCGCTTCTTTAAGTGGAAGATCATCAATCGGATATTTTCCGTAGTTAACTCTGTATGTGCCGTATCTTTCGTCGAACTCAGTTGAAAGGCTGTGAGATGATTTAGGTCTCACAGTACTAAAACGAGATAAAAACGTACCTCTGGATTGTTTCCCTGACGCCGAATGACCAGCTGGTATAAAGTTATCACATTGCTCCAAATACCTTCTGAGAGGCCATCCATGTTCGGGCCTCCCGTCATCTGCCGCAATCTGGACAACCGTACCATCCGGCATGCACGCCCAAAAAGTCTCCGCAACACGTCTCTGCCTCGACTCGAGCTCTGCTGCTTTAGCGTAGCAGATGATGATCGCTTCTTGGCTAGCTATACTAGACTCACTACCAAAATGTCCTGACAGATCTTCCTGACCACTCATAGTAAAGCACTATCGTAGCCCTGTAGACTAAAGTCAAGCGGCACAACTAGCACTATCGCGGTGTACGTTGAAAGAATGTTTTGAGATAACACAAAATGAAGACCTACCAGCCTCAGCTTACAAGCTAATAATTGTACGGCAGCACACAGCAGACGAACTAAACGATACGGTTTTTAACAAAATAGCACAGCAATTTATGAGTCAATAGTATACGTAGCTTTAGCCGCACGACGTGGACGAAGTCTACATCGTCGGAAAGCTTAGGCAGAATGAGTATTTTTCGTGCTGCTTACCGCATCCTCGTGTACCCCCCCAAACTATCCTCCGTAAAGTTAGTTACGAATTTTTCTGACCTCTGTTTTTTGTACGATGTTTGGTCTTCTTATATAGTACCTATATAGTGTCAGGATACGTCATGGCTGAACATACTACTACTCCACTACGACACCATAGGTTACTTAATGCAGGGCAACGCACCATTCTTGGATAGGTTGTACTGCCGTATACGCTAACAAGTATTTTGATTTGCACTCACATACTGAGTAGCCACATGCCGATTAGTTCTTTGTGCCTAGCTCTATCGTTTCACTAGAAAACTAACATACGGCCGCCGTCTGCCGTATTAGCTTTAGTCGTAGCGTCATACTTGGATTCTACAGCAGACTAAACCCGTAGTCTCTCGCCATTGAGTAGGGCAAACCCTCGTGCAATAACGTCCAATTCTTTATCTTCCGAATCACGGTTGATCGAGTATGTACCGGCCTCGCCTTCCGCGAACCAACCACAGTTCATATGATCATCCGGCTCAAGACTGACATCGTCAAGTAGGTCCTTAAACTGCGCAAAGTAGCACGCCTCTATAGCATGAGCACCCTTCACTTCATTTATGTACGTGAATACACTAAATGGGTCGCCAACGGTAATGTCCTTACCAAGTTCTTCACGGACTTCACGCTTGAGTCCGAACAAAATATCTTCGCCAAAATCAATATGACCACCGGGCAGTTCATACACTCCAGGGAAGAATTTCTTAGTCATTGCTCGTTGGGCAAGAAATACTTTTTCGACACCATCAAAATTGTGGTGAATAAATACACACGCCACTATAACCTGTTTGCCGACAGCGGGCGTTTCACTATGGTGTACTATTTTCGTCATATCTATGAGTATACCGTAGTTGCCATTGCTAGACTTTAGATTACAATCGATACGCAAAGTCATCATCGACAAACTCGGGCGGATAGATATAACCACCTACAATCCACTGTGTGGGTTGTTCTGCTCGCCTCAGAAACAGCAAACATCGTCGGTATACCACACATCAGCAAAAACACGAACCAGCTTTTTGTAAATTGGATTACAAAAGGCGCACATGCTTGTGTGGTATAGATAACAGGTAGCGCGCACATTAAGTTTGCTAAAAAGAATGAGGTTCTGCAATTGTTACTTTGGTTTAACTTCGGCTATTCTCCATTCCGGTTTCTGTTTCTACTAATGGCGCTCATCGCACTATTAGTGGTTGTATCGCACGTCATTGCCGCATTAATTACCGTGGCTATTACTCGTGCTAATCGCGGCATGTTGGTGTTCAAAACGCCAACCATACATCGCCATATCACCACGACCCGGACGTTTCGGGGAGTCACAACAAAAAATGCATTACTCACGGCCATAATGCTCTGTGTCGGCTGCGGTACGCTATACGCTGCCGCAAATACCTACGAGGTACTCACGCGCCATAATCTTCCGGTGGTATCAGTTGTAAAACCCGTAAAACTGACTAACAATCCCACATACCAAGAACAATTATTGTCCGCATACAGTGCCCACTACAAGGCAGGCGAGTTTGGCGTTCCCGCCAGTATTACATATCCGGAGACAGGTAAAACGGTAGATATTGTTACGGCAGTAACACAACATAATCAATGGCTCGCTAATAATAATCTTGCTCAAGAGTTCTTAGCCAAACAACCCATACAAAAGGTGTTTGGTCTGTCTGTCGTGTACATGCGACAGGGCACCCTGACCATACGTGACCTAGGCAGTGTCATGCAGGGCGACCTAATACGCGTCAAAACAACCAAAGGCTGGAATCTCGACTACACGGTCTCCGAGGTTTCTCAGCATCCGTCGAGTTTACACATAACAAACAGCGCATCGGTCATCGAGGTAATCATGGTCAACAATACCTCAGGAGCAATCTCGTGCTTTACCGGCTCGCTGCAAAACGTTGGAGGGCGCGACTAATGGATAACACAACACTGTACACCGCATTTCGAGACACCACGTTGTTCTTTGCGACAATAATGCTACTAAAATATACGGTATTTCTACTCGTAGCACCGTTTCACCGAGTCAAAGAAACATTGCGAACCAGGCGAATTGTTAAAAACGGCAACCAAGATTACCAACCGTTAGTCTCCGTCGTGATACCCGCTTGGAATGAAGAAGTAGGTATTGTATCGACCATACAATCTATCGTAGAAAACGACTACGAAAAGATCGAGATAGTCGTTGTAAATGACGGATCCGTCGACAATACCGACAAATTAATACGTTCGTACCGCAAAAAAATCACCTCTACATTAAAGAAAAGCAACAAATCACTGGTATACCTCCCCAAAGAAAACGGCGGCAAGGGCAAAGCCCTCAATCACGGTATACAAAAGGCAACCGGTGAGATTATCATCACGATGGACGCCGATTCCATCGCGCACCCGGAAATGGTCCGGCGCATCGTGCACTACTTTGCGGACGACCATGTCGATGCCGTCGTCGGCAATGTCAAGATCGCCGGAGAAATCGGTTTTATTAACCTCCTGCAGCGACTAGAGTATCTGTTCGGGTTTTACCATAAACGAGCCCATTCCGTACTTGGTGCAGAGTACATATACGGTGGTGCCTGCGCAGCATTCCGCCATTCGGCAGTTTTTGAACCGCTCGGCAATTTCGACACTGCCACAATGACCGAAGATATTGAAATGTCTATGCGTACCCGGTATCACGGCCGCACGTCCGTCTATGCCGATGATGCAATTTGCTACACGGAAGGTGCTAGCTCAGTGACCTCACTATTAAAACAACGGCTACGCTGGAAAAAAGGTCGTCTTGAAGTCTTTCGCAAGTACAAGGGCCTGTTCTTCAGTCTGCGGGCACGCCACAATAAATGGCTTACCTGGTTTATCCTGCCATTCGCACTTTTCGGCGATATACAGCTGCTCTTCGAACCTATCGGCGTAACCCTGTTAGTCGTTTATAGTTACATCACCGGAGATTACAGCTCAATCCTGCTTGGTGCGTTCTTTATAGGAATCATGTACATCATTGTAGGCTTATTTAGCGAGCGGGCCCAAAACTGGTGGCTAGTACCGCTATTCCCATTCACCTGGGCAATGTTTTATGCGCTTGTGTGGATAGAATACTTAGCCTTGCTCAAGTCCCTGACAGTGCTCGTGAGAGATGAATCAATAGCCTGGCAAAAATGGCAACGTAAGGGTGTGCGCATTGTTCAACCAAAACCAGCAGAGGCGTTACATGAGAAGTCGTGACATTGTCATATTCACGGCTATTTTTGTGTTCCTAACCGGATTTACCGCTAAAGTAGTATCCTTGCAACTCACGGGCAGTTCATTCCCATACCTAACAGCAAATCATGCCGGGCTATCGCTCCACCGGCAGCGGTGCACCAACACGCCCATACCGGTCCGGCCTTCGACTAATGACCCACAGCTCAAGGCGCTTGCTGAATACGAACAAGCCTGCCGTTCCGCATTCGCCAGCGACCTCATGCTGTTTACCGATATGCCCGTAACAACAACTGAGGCTTTGCAAGCGGCAGACACTATGTCGGCCAGACTCAAAGAGTTCAGTGCGTGGCACGTAACCCCGATTGTCGTGGTCGAACCGGATTCAAGCATCGGACTCCTCAGTTTCCATACCTATGCTAGCGGTGCTTACGACACGTGGAATGCAGACTATTTCAGTCGACTCAAAGCAGACGGTGTAACTGGCAGTGAAATGGGTATTTGGATACCATTCCCCGAACCACAGCAACCAACCTGGCGGGGAAATAGCAACCCCGACGATTTCGCCAAGTCCGTTAATCGGTACTTTGGAATCGAAAAACAGTATTTTCCGCAAGCCAAAACCGCCATCCTGCTCGATTCCCAGGTAAACCGAGAGAGCCTGTCTCAAGTGCTCGCCTATACTCGGCTCATTAAGAATTCATTGGTCGATATAGCCGGGTTACAAGGCTTCCCGTGGTATCCGTCTGACGTCGGCGACCCCCGTGCACCTATTACATCCGCATCGGTGTTTGCACCCGCAAGTATGCTTGAACAAATCGCTCGGTCAATCGGCACAAAAACCGTCCTCATCAATACCGGCACCTTTCGCCAGAAAATCCTAAGCGATGGCAGCGAACTAGCTGTCCCAAACGCCCAACGTGAAGCCACCATTACCAGCATTATGAAGCAGGTGCAGATGTTACAGAAAGACCACTACTCCGTAACCGTTAACATATTCGCCCAAAACAAACTTGCAGACAGTGAAGCCACAAACTGGTCATATTGGCAGCAGGGCGACTACGATCTATCGCCGGCAACGGCAATATTTACAAACTTCGTTAATCGTTTGCACAGCGATCACGTAGCGATCAGTATTTTTGATTCACGCAAATAGCATACCGCATACAACGTACATTACTCATTCATAGAAATACAACTGCAATATAGTTTCCAGACAAACCCGGCAACAAGCCTGCAAAAAATCTTACACCTTTGTACGAGCCACTCTTCTATACTGCCCACGTGCGCCTACATATGCCAAAACCTAGCCTCCACGAACAGCCGACGTCTTTGGTTGAGCAACCACAATCTGAAGACATGCAGTATCCTTTTAATGCCGTGCCGGGGAGTCACACGCGCCTTTGGCCAACTTCATGGCGGGACGGACTCATGGCGGGGATCGGTGCCATACTAACGATCATCATCATTGCCGGCAGTGTCCTTATATATCGAGCAACTATCACACCGCTCGGCGTTGAAACAGCAAACGTCGCCAGCTCGTGGATTCCGCAGACAGTCAAGCACTGGAACCCCCTGATCGATGAAATGGCTAAAATCTACAATATAGACCCCACTGCAATCGCGATCCTTATGACCATGGAATCAGGCGGCTACGCTGAAGCAACTAGTCCGGATGGGGCCGTTGGACTCATGCAAATTACGCCGCCGACAGCTAGCGACATCGCCAAAAAGTATCTCAAGCAGCCCGTCAAAACGTATAACTTATTTAACCCGCGTACTAATATCGAGTTTGGCACAGCGTATCTAGCATACCTACGTAATGAGTTTGGCGATCGCAATCAGGGCCCCTCATGGGATTACACTATGGAACTCGTGGCTGCCGCCTACAACGGTGGCCCTGGTACAGCTGCAGATTTATACTACGGCAAAGGCATGACCGACACCCAAACAGTCGTGTACTCACGAGACGCACTTAACATGTGGCGGGAACGCCACGCAAAAGACAGCCCGACATTCGACCGGTGGAAAGAGCGCGGTGGGAGCCGCCTGTTAGCGCTAGCGCAAGCCCACAATGAATAGGCGACTCGGAGTGACTAGCAAGAATCAGTAGCGCGCTAAAACCGCGCTGCTAGCAAGCAGTGCCGACAGCGCCAGCAGATTAACCAGCGAAAAACCGAACATGCCGCGTGCCCATGTGCCAGGCTGCAATGCTTTAAACCCGCTAACACCCCGATAGAGCCAGTACACGCCAAGCGCACTGACGACAACGCCAAATACCCAGCCTGTCGACGCATAGATTGCAAGGTACACGATTACTATCAGGTATAGCACCGTATAGACTAGCATCCACCGCTGCGTACTGCGTACACCGTACCGTACTGCCCAGACCGGCAGTTTGGCTGCCGCATAATCTTTTTTCCGGAAAATTGCTATAGCATAAAAATGCACCATCTGCCAAAAGACCATTACCAGGCCAAGCAGCAGGGCGGTCAAATCAAAACGACCCGTGACAGCCGTATACCCAGCAACGAGTGGCACCGCTCCGGAAATCGTACCGATCAAAGTACTCCACGGCGTCGTCCGCTTGCTCCAGGCATACAGCACTACATAATCTATGTACGCAATAAGCCCAAGCAGCGACGTGAGCACATTCACATAGCGAAGTAGCATCACGAAACCAAGCACGCCCGTAATCGCCGCCAGAGCTACAAGTGCGCGCGCAGACACTACACCGGTAACCGTTCCGCGATGCTGCGTTCGTGGCATATACGCGTCGATACCCCGGTCCGTCACATTATTAACCGCGCACGCCGATACGACTACAAGTGTGGTACCAACTAGCGTCGCCACAAACAAACCCCAATCAACATGCCAGGCGCACGCAAATAGAAATCCGGCAGCCGCCGTCATTACGTTTGCATAGGTACGCTCAGGCTTTAATGCCGCATAGTATGCTTTTAGCATATGTGTCGCCAACCCCGTACCGTGGACTGATTCATACGCATCATCACCTAGAGCACGCTCTGCGACTTTAGATACTGTTGCATGAGCTTTGGTGAGCGCATCATGCGGTAGTTCAAGTTATTCATAATCCACAAGCTGCCGAATACCAATATGATCACGACCAGCAACATCATAGACATAACTATAAGCCGCCAGTGCGTCCCACGCTCTTCAGTCACATGTAGAAACAGTACCATTTGGACGACAAACTGCGCGATAGCAAATACCGCCAAGAACACAGCTAGCACCGTTTTACTGGAAGTACCATGTGTCGCTAGCAAGTACGCACCAAGCGTCAGGATGACGGAACCAACGAATCCCAGCACGTACTTACCGTACGTCAGATGCAGTATCTCATCATGGTCCGCAACCGTTACGTTACTCATACGTTCAAACTCCCATACAGATACACAATGGTAAAGATAAAGATCCAAATGACGTCCAGAAAATGCCAGAATAGACTGAGCAACGTCAGGCGCTTGCGGATACTATCAGTAAGCCCTTTCTTCCAGGTGTACACGCCCAACACGGCCATCCACAGCAGCCCAAAAGTAATGTGCAACCCGTGCGTACCGACTAGCACGAAGAAGCTGCTAAGAAACCCGCTGCGGCGCCAGCTGTCGCCGGCACGGATAAGACCATGGAACTCGTTAAGCTCCATCCCAAGGAAGGTAAGACCGAGCAGGAATGTCACACCAAGCCAAAATAGGACCGCTCGCTTAGACCGCCGCTGTGCTGCCAGCATAGCAAGGCCACAGGTAAAACTGCTCGTAAGTAGCGCAAACGTCTCTCCGAGCGTATAGGGCAAATCGAACAACTGATGACCATTCGGTCCGCCATATGTATTATGGCGCAGTACGGAGAATACAGCGAAGAGACCGGCAAACAACACGCAGTCAGTCATCAGGTACACCCAGAAGCCAAAGACCGTCTTTTCAGCTGCCTCGTGCTCGCGACGTTGTTCGATCATTTGCGCGGTTTCACTCATTGATGGTATGCCTCATATTCCTTTAACTGGCGCAGCCGGGCATGTTCCAGCTTTTCGACCGTCCGGGCACTCATCCGGTATTCCGGCTCGTCGTTCATAGAACGAATTATGAGTGTCGCCACAATACCGAGTAGCGACAACAGTGCCAGCCAGTATATATGCCAGACCATACCCGCCCCGAACAGAAATGCCAAGCCTCCGATTACCACACTCAAACTGCTATTTTTCGGCAGCACGATATCTTCATATTCTTGACGGGTCGCTTTACCGGACTCTTTATCCGCCCAGAACTGGTCACGGTCAGTAACAACCGGCAGTTTGGTAAAGCTGTAAAACGGCACCGGCGATGGTGTGGCCCATTCTAGTGTTCGGCCATTCCACGGGTCACCGGTCAGATCACGACGTTGGTTACGCTGCCATATGCTGAGTGCGAGCTGCAGCAGTTGGAAAGCTACGCCAATACCAATGAGTGCAACGCCGACACCCGCCACGATAAAGAGCGGCTGCCACCCCAGTGAAGCGCTATAGTGATCAAGGCGGCGTGTTGCGCCCATAAAACCCAAAATGTACAGCGGTACAAACGCAACGATGAAGCCAACACCCCAGAACCAATATACCAGCCTGCCGAGACCCTCGTGCAACCGGAACCCAAATATCTTCGGGAACCAGTAGGTGAGCGCCGCAAAGTCCGCAAATACCACACCGCCGACGATCATCATATGGAAATGAGCCACCAGGAATAAGCTGTTATGGACCTGGTAGTCGATCGCTGGAACGCTCATCAGTACGCCTGCCACGCCGCCAATCGTAAAGATCACCACGAATGCAATAAACCACAGCATCGGCGTCTTAAAGCTAATGCGCCCTCGATACATCGTAAACAACCAGTTGAATATCTTTACTCCTGTTGGTACCGCAATGACTGCTGTCATGATCCCGAAGAAAGCATTGACGTCCGCGCCCGCTCCCATCGTAAAGAAGTGATGCAGCCATACCGTAAAGCTCAGGAGCACGATAGCGGCAATCGCCCACACCATGCTCGTATATCCAAATAGGTGCTTGCGGCTAAAGGTTGCGACCACCTCAGACCAGACACCGAATGCCGGCAATACCAATATATACACTTCGGGATGTCCCCAAGCCCAGATGAGGTTTACATACATCATGGCATTGCCTCCGCCGCCGCTGGTAAAGAAATGCGTCCCGATTGTACGATCAAGTGCTAGTAGCGCCAGAGTTACCGTCAGCATGGGGAAGGCAAATGCTACTAATGACATGGAACCTAGTACACTCCACGCGAACATTGGCATTTTCATAAGCGTCATACCTGGCGCCCGCATCTTGAGAATTGTCACCAGGAAATTAATGCCCGAAAGCAGACTCCCGACACCAGCAATTTGCAGTGCCCATATCCAATAATCCACACCAACCGTCGGGCTGAATTTAAGCTCAGAAAGTGGTGGATAGGAAAGCCAGCCGGCAGCCGTGAAATTACCGATCACGAGCGACCCGTTAACGAGTGCCATGCCCACAAAGAACAACCAGAAGCTGGTAGCGTTCATAAATGGAAATGCCACGTCGCGCGCACCAAGCTGCAAGGGTAATACCAGGTTTATAATGCCAAACATGAACCCCATAGCAACAAAGAAAATCATGATGGTACCATGCGCGCTCACTATTTGCTGGAAGTGATTACTACTCAAGATACCACTGCTGCTTCCCACGCTGAGCGCTTGCTGTGTACGCAGCAGCGCCGCATCGCCACCACCGCGCAGTAGCATCACGAACGCAACCACAATGTACATAACACCAATGCGCTTCGGATCTTGTGTTGTCAGCCACTCTCGCCATAACCAGCGCCATCGCTTAAGATAGGTAATCGTGCCAATAACGAGCAGCAAGCCAAGTACAATTGCTGCCGCGCCGCCGCGCTCAATGTTATTTTGTGGCAGTTGACTCCAGCTCAGCTTACCGAGCAAAGCAAATGCGAACTGATGTATGGCGATCATAGCCGTGTCGCCCCAGCGGTATGTTTTCCAAGTTGTGGTAATTTGGGTGTCATATACTTCAGCACAGTCGTATTATACAACTGCGGCTGGACCCAGCTATAGTACGTTACCGGATTGCCGGTACTGGGCTTGGCAAGCGCAGCGTACCGTGCGGCTGTTAATTTACTGCCGGAATGCTGGGCTGCTCCAATCCATTTCGCAAAATTATCTTTCGACATCGATCGTATCGTAAATGTCATTCGCGCAAAACCTGAACCGCTAATATTGGCTGCCCAGCCCGGGAAACTGCCAATTTTATTAGCTTCCAAGTTTTGTTGTGCCGACATTCCCGGCATGGCGTACATCTGACCCGCCAGCTGCGGGTCCCAGAAACTTGTCATGACAGCATCACTCGTAATTTCAAAATCTACCGGCTGGTTGAGCGGTATAGCTGCTTCGTTGACGCTCGCTATGTTTTGATTCGGATAAATAAACAACCATTTCCAATCCAGTGCGATAACCTGTACATGCAACGTTGGTTTAGCAGAGCTCAGTTGCTTGAACGGATCAAGTGCATACGTACTTTGCCAGGTTACGACCGAAATAATAGCAACGATGATGCCCGGTACTACCCACCAAATCGTTTCAGCCATCCGATTACCTGTAAGCTCCGGACTGTATTTGGCATACCGCTGGTTACCCTCCCGGTATTTCCACGCGAATACGCCTAACAATGTGAACACCGGCACGACAATCAGTACGGCCAAGAGGGAACAGAATATCAATAGATTGCGCTCTTTATCGCCGATGACACCGGCAGGCTGCAACACCGGTATAGTATGCAGGCGCAAGTACCATCCAGACACGCCAACAACCAGCGCAGCAATTACAACCCCCAGCCAGACTCTCAAATGTTTTTTCATATCGTAACGTCTGTCGTACTTATTCTGCTTACGATTGTACCACGGCTGAGCCACATTCTCATCGAGCTACACAGTTTTTCTGTGCTCTTATAGATTAAAGAAACCTAGCTACCAAATTGTGATCAGAAAAGCAAACGCTTGTAGCGCCCCTAACCCCTAGAAATGGTCACGGATATGACTGTAGCTATACTGCCAATCGGCATCAGCTTTCTTGTGAGGGTTGAAGATATTCGCCGGGTCAAAAATACTTTTCACCTCCCGGAACATGGCTACAACTGGTTTGCCGAACTGCGCCTCTAGCCACGGACCGCGCACCAATCCATCGTTGTGCTCGCCGCTCAGGCTGCCTCCATATTTAAGTACCAAGTCATTGACTTCACGCTGAGAGGGTTCGATCTTTTTACGTTCATTAGGATCCTCAATTTTCATGAGCGGAATGACATGGAAGTTGCCGTCTCCCATGTGACCAGCTATAGTCGCAAATAGCTTGTATTTCTTAATGATCTTCTGAAGTTTTGGCAAAAACTCTGCCAAGTTTTTGGGCGGGACGATAAAGTCATCAATATATGGCGCCGTATGCTTGTCTTTCACTTTACTCCTAAGCAGCTGGAAGCTGTAGCGTCGCATAATCCAGAATTTCTCGCTCTTACCTTCCGTAGGGTCTTCCTCGAACCCGTTGATTTCATACCGTGCCCGATATGTAGCCAGGTCACGGTGTAATGCCTTAACCCGCTCGCGTACTTCTTGCTCAGTCTCGCCATTAAACTCAACCATCAGGATAAGCTTCGGTATACCACGCAGGAGTTGCAGACCATCAGGGGTAAGTGTAAGCAATAAATGTATGAATCGTTTTACTCCGAGCAACTTCAAAAAGCTCGGCATAAACCGTATGCTGAGCCAAAGCGTGGCGTCGTCAAAACTCTCGAATGTCGCCGGTTTATGTTCCAGCACGGTCGGGATAAGCTCACCCAGTTCATTGATATTCCTGAGAAACAACACGAGTAAACCGGAATGCGGTTTATGCGGAACGAGCCGGTACGTTATATCCGTTACGAAACCAAGCGTGCCCTCCGAGCCCACAATGAGTTTCGTCAAATCAAATATACCGGTTTCACGGTCCCAGACTTCCCATAGTGTATAGCCCATGCTGTTTTTGCTGACCTGCGGAGCAGCCGCTTTAATTTCATCGTAGTGTTTCTCGCACAAGTCATAGATACGCTTGTAGATTTTACCTTCGTAGTCATTCTGAGCAATTTTCTTGTCAAGCTCGTGTTTGTTAAGAGGCTTTACGACATATTCATTGCCATCAGCCAACACGACGCGTAGCTCGTTCACGAAATCCTTGACTTTGCCGTACTCCAGGCTTTTCTCGCCTCCAGAGTTGTTGGCTACCATACCGCCGACAGAACATAAATCACGACTGGCTGGGTAGCTGGGCATAAGTGCGTTCATTTTCAGTGTCTCGACTTCAAAATCACGGTAAAACACCCCGGGCTGTGTTTGCGCCTCGGTAGCGGTCACACGCTCAATCTTAGTAAAGTGAGCGTTGAAATCGACGATGATCGATTCATTAATCGCACCACCAGCCATATCAGTTCCCGCACTACGGGCGGTGACTGATAAATCAGGCATGTGCTTCTTACTCTGGGCGACCAATGTTACCAATGTCTGGACATCAGCACTATCTTTAGGTTTTACGACCAGTTGAGGCACCAGTTCAAACATACTGGCGTCATGACTATATTTTTCTTTGGCGGTAGCGGAGTCATCAAGCTCTCCTTTAAAACCGCTGTTGCTCAATTTTTGCTTAAAGTCTTCCATACTGCTTAAGCTTAGCACACAATGCTAGCGTTGCGTTAGGACGCAACCGTGTGAGCGCAATCAGCATCATGGGCATAGCGTCAGCCAACGTAGCAAGCTAGCTCTGACCGATGTACATAAAGACATATTTTCTCACGGGGCTACTGGCGTGCCGCTGGTTATAAGAAGCTAGTATCGACCTTGAAGCTAGAGCCCAGGCTTCAACTCCCCGATTGTCGAACTGGACTTGCGTGTCCCTACATGTGCATGGCTTACACTCACGCTGACTTACCGGCAAACTACCATACCGAACGGCTATCCAAGGTTATTTGCATACCACTTATAGTTATTGCTACAATGACGATTGATATGAAAAATACGACACAAAAACAACACATAGTAATCGTAGGTGGTGGTTTCGGGGGCATAAAAACTGCGTTAGAGCTCTCCAAGCAGCCACACCTTTTTGACGTCACACTAATATCGGATCGACCAGATTTTTGGTATTTTCCGACTATGTACCACACTGCCACTGGTGGAACACGAGCTCAGAGCAGTATACCGCTTAGGTTCTTATTCAGAAACACCCACGTTAAGCTTATAGAAGGCCAAGCGCTCGGACTGGACCGTGAGACAAAAGTCCTCACACTCGCCGGGAATAAGACCGTGCACTACGACAAGCTCATCATGGCACTCGGTGTTGTCACCAACTATTTTGGCATACCGGGGCTCGCAGAGTTCAGCTACGGCATCAAGTCTATCGGCGAGGCAGAACAGCTAAAACGACATCTACACCAACAACTCCTCGATGAAGGGAAGCCAGACCTTAACTACATAGTAGTCGGTGGCGGCCCCACTGGCATAGAGCTAGCCGGCGCACTCGGCGCATATCTCAAGTTCATCATGAAACAACACGGATTACCGGATCGTACCGTCCATGTTGACCTCGTAGAGATGGCTAAACATCTCATGCCCCGCATGCCAAAGAGCGTCGGCAAAGCCATTGAGCGGCGCCTGAAAAGCCTCGGAGTAACGTTATACCTAGGTAAATCAGTAGAAGGCCAGAACGCCGATGAACTCGTCGTTGCGGGGAAACCCATTCGCAGCCACACTGTCGTCTGGACCGCCGGCCAGGCAAATAATCCATTCTTCAACGAAAATTCATTCCGCATTAGCCCCCGCAAGAAGGTTGTGGTAGATGAATTCTTACGTGCAGAAAGTGACATATTCGTTATAGGCGACAACGCCGAAACAGAGTACAGCGGCATGGCGCAAACCGCCATATACGACGCCGAGTTCGTCACCAACAATCTCGTCAAAGAATCCGAAGGAGAGCCGAAACTAGCATATCGACCCAAAAAGCCAGTCTACGTCACCCCAGCTGGGCCCAAATGGGCAGCAATCGAGTGGGGAAATACCCATATTTACGGGAAACTCGGTTGGTTACTACGAGAAGCCGGTGACTTTGTGTCGTTCACTGACATAGAATCGATTCCTGACGCCACCGTCCAATGGGCGCGAGTCCTGCAAGATCAACATCTCTGTAAGGTATGCGGGTCCGTTGCATAAAGCAATCTCATTTTTACAGAACAGTATCTAGTCCTAAACACTACGCATCCTTTTCGTGCCAACCATGAACCACCGGTACTCCAAATCGCTTGATACAGAGTAGCTTCCTTGATTGTCCCGCCAAACCAAGTAGCTGCTGAACAGACTGCGATATAGTGGGTATACACAAGCACAAAACATGTGTTATCTTAGTGCTGACGAAAATTAAATGTAAGACGTTGGAGCAACCAACTTGTAGTATGTTCGTGTATGAAAAAATATGAAATAGCCGTAATTGGCGGCGGCTTCACTGGCGCCGCATTGGCTGCTGCACTAGTCCGTGCTGCGGTCGACAGATGTATGGAAAACCTTTCGATTACGATGTACGAACCGGGTAGCATTGGCCCCGGGCTGGCGTATGACGTAGAAGCCCCAGAATCATTCAAACTGAATCATGAGCTAGACCTGATGGGTTCAGTTAATGTACATCTAGCGCATACAGACGTACGTGATTTCTACTGCTGGGTCAAAAAAAATTTGCAAGACTTGCAGTACATATACCCCGCATACAACTTGCGGAATCCGAAAGAATACGTACCTCGTAGTTTATTCGGCAGATATCTACAAGCACGATATGCAGAGACCAAGTGGTACGCCTTACAGCACAATGTTATGATCACCGAATGCCATACGCATGTCAAAGACATCCAGAAAATGGGTGGTAAATTCAGTGTCCACGCTAACGATATTCGCCAGTTCGACGCTGTCATCCTTGCTACAGGGAACTACTTTGACGCTGTAGACACGGCCACGCTGCCAAGCAACAAACACTTTCGAGCCTCCGACTACGAAGGCTACATGGGGGAAACTATACCGGAAGGCTCCTTCATGCTAATCGCCGGAACAGCGCTTTCTGCATACGATGCAGCGCTCTGCGCACTAGAATCGACGCGCTACCGTACTGTTATTATGGCGTCACGCCGTGGCATGCTCCGCAAAGTCCGTGGCGCAACAAAACCATATCTACGACAATTTTTGACCATTGAGAACCTTGAAACACTGGCCGGAGGGGCTAATGCTCAGTTCACACTAGAACACATCCTGCACCTGCTCCAGGCAGAGCTAGATCATGCGTACGGTAGGCCGGTGCGCTGGAAAGAAGGATATACCGTTGAAGAAATAGTAGATGCGCTCAAACAAGACATCATAGTAGCCCAAACAGGACAGGAGCTGCTTTGGCGTTCTATACACGCCTCTTTAACCGACAAAGAACGTCATGAAATATACGACCGGCTGACTATATCTGACAAGAAACTGTTTCTCAAGAAATACCTGAGCCTATACCAATTGTTCAGCGCACCCATGCCGATTACGAACGCCAGGAAATTGCAGCATTACCTTGCAAACGGCCAATTGAAACTCGTCAATGGTTTGGATGACATACGTTACATACCCAATGCGAAACAGTTCGTGTTATCCTACAAGCCCAGCGTGCAAGATCTTTTAGATACTGACATCCGTAGCAATGCTCAAGACTACCCGATAAAAGCTGACGTCCTTGTAAACGCTAGGGGCTTTGGCCGCGACATATCACCGATACCACTCTATTCCCGGATGCTAGCCCACCAGCTCATATCTGCCCACCCACTTGGCGGTATACGGGCAGACATTGCTACGCATAACGTTCTAGACACATCAGGACGGCCAATACGAAAATTATACGCCGTAGGACACATGGTCTGCGGTGAGACGTCACTCGTGCACACTTCATTACAATTGTCGCGTATGTGTCTGGACATAGGGGAGCATGTACTGGATCAATATGACACACAGGCTGCTCACCGATCAGATGAGATGGATATGCAACTTGCAGTATGAGCGTGCTAAATCGTATAGTACCCCCGCGTTCTTATTGACAATGGTATGTCACTGAGGACATCGTACGTAGTACCACGTCTGGCTGGCTCTGTGGCATAATAAAGACTATATGCAGGGCTTTGATGACGTATACGCCGCACTAAATACCGCTCAGAAAAAAGCAGTAGACGCCATAGATGGTCCCGTACTCGTTATAGCCGGCCCGGGCACCGGGAAGACTCAATTGCTTAGCGCACGCACAGCCCAGATACTCCGTAAGACCGACACCCTGCCACAGAACATTCTGTGTCTGACGTTCACTGAAAGCGGCGCAGCCAACATGCGTGAACGCTTGACACGGTTTATTGGGAAGAGTGCCTACGACGTACAGATTGGCACATACCATTCGTTTGGAGGTAACCTGATTCGAAACTACCCGGAATATTTTTCCGAAACTCGTTTGGAACGGCCGGTAGATGAGTTAGGACAATACCAAATAATCGAAAAAATCGTCGACCAGCTCAGCTATCGCAACCCATTAAAGCAGACCCGCCATCACCTGCATGACCTCATTAGTACTATCAGCGAGGTCAAACGCGGGTTACTTGAGCCGGAAGACTTGCGCAGCATAGCTCAGAGTAACCTGGCCGTCATAGAGCAAGCCAGTAAAATCACCAGCGAGTACTTAGCCGCCCATACAAAACGTCTGCCAAGCTCACTAGCTATCGCTGAGCCATTGTTCGGAGAGATTTATGGCGGGTTGCAGGATTTGGCCGAAACTGCCGACATCCGACCGCCGTTTGAGAACCTAGCCCGCTTAGCTGCCAACGCGCTCGAGAATGCGCTCACGGCAGCCACTGAAGCCGGCAAGACCACACCGCTCACCGCATGGAAAAACACATGGCTTGTCAAAAATGCCGACAACCAGTACGTGCTTGCCGGCGCACTTGAATCCGCCCGTATCGCCGCACTAGCGGAGGTTCTTGAATCGTATACACAGGCCCTGGCCGACCGTGGGTTGTATGATTTCGATGACATGATTCTGCGTGCTATCCACACACTCGAAACCAACCCGGATCTAAAATATACGTTGCAGGAACGCTACCAGTACATTCTGCTCGACGAGTTCCAAGACACGAACGCCGCTCAGCTACGGCTCGTGGAGCTGCTCACCGACAGCCCAACACACGAAGGCCGACCAAACGTGCTAGCCGTAGGCGATGATGATCAAGCTATCTATGCGTTCCAAGGGGCACAATACAGTAATATGCTAGATTTCTTTCGACTCTTTAACGATGTGCTTGTCATAAACTTACGTGAGAACTACCGTTCAACAGCAGCAGTGCTCGAGACAGCTAAAAATGTTTCCGGCCAGATATCCGATACCCTAAGCGCTAGTTTCCCCGACCTAGACAAAACACTTATCCCGGCCCGCCACTCCGCACACAGCGACACGCCAAGCGAAACCGCTGGAGCAGCGATTGCACACACCGAGTACACCAGCGAAATTGCCGAGCTATCAGGAGTAGCCGAGCATATCAAGCAGCTCCTACATGACGGCATACAGCCCAGTGAAATCGCCGTACTCGCGCCCAAACACCGCTATTTAGAACCGCTCGTACCGTATTTGGACGGTGTTCCACTCCGCTACGAGCGCCGCGAAAACATATTGGAAACACCAGTCATACGCCAGCTACTTACCATGAGTAAGCTCGTCCTAGCGCTTCATGAGCGTAATTTTACCGTAGCAGATAGTTACTGGCCCGAAGTACTGAGTTACACGTTTTGGAAATTTTCGATCAGTAGTATCTGGCAATTGAGTTGGTCGGCAATCGACCAGCATAAACATTGGAGCGAGCTCTTGCTAACGCACGAAGATTTCCGTCCCGCGGCTCTATTGTTCTTAAAGCTGGCCGGGCAAGTCGAAACCGAAACACTCGAAGTCATACTGGATCGGCTCATTGGGACTGAGGACGTCCAAACTGGCGAGACCGATCTACCGACTGTATGCTCTGAGATGCGTACCGAGCTACTACTCGAGGACGACAGTAGCATGCATCAGGCCGTGACCGCACTGACTGTACTGCGCGCCCGCTTGCATGAACATCAACTGCAACGAGGTAGCGCCCTAGGTTTACGTGACCTACTGGAGTTCGTTGCCGCATACGAGGCTGCAGGCGAGCAGATGATAAACACCAGTCCGTACAGCGAGGCTGCCGATGCCGTACAACTCATGACAGTCTTCAAATCTAAGGGACTAGAATTTACGCATGTATTTTTATTATGCTGCCAAGACGATGTGTGGGGCAGTAGCTCTCGCAGCAACGGTAACAAGCTCACGTTACCCGCTAACCTGACGCCTATTCGACACGCTGGTACTACCGAAGATGAGCGACTGCGTATACTATACGTTGCCATGACCCGGGCCAAACGCGGCTTGCATCTGAGCAGCCATGCCGCCACCTACGCTGGTAAAAAACCAGCTCGGCTCAAGTACCTGGCCGAAACCGAGCAACCTGACGGCTCAGTTATCAGTGAGGTGTTACCCGCACCGCACAACGTACTTATTCGTGACACAACTACCTCACTACCACTTGAGAGCTTAGAAACCAACTGGCGCACCCGGCACGCCACCCTCACACCACCATTGCGGGAACTCCTGCGCGAGCGACTGCAACGGTACCGTTTGAGTCCGACGCATCTCATTAAGTTTATCGACTTGGATCATGGCGGCCCGCAAAGCTTTCAGTTGGAGAGTTTACTACGGTTCCCAAGCGCACCGACCATCGACACCGCATTTGGCAACGCTATGCATGAAACACTGGAATGGCTGCAGCAACAAACTAACCAACACCACGTCACGCCACAACTGGCCGCAGCCAACGGCTACCTAGCTACTCGCCTAGAAATGCAGACACTGTTACCGGAACAGCAGGCAATGCAACAGGCAAGGGGAGAGCACGCACTAAAAGCAATACTCAGCAATCAATCGTTTACGCCTGGCAATACACCCGAATACAATTTTCGCGACGAAGGCGTAATAGTAGAAGAAGCTCACATGTCCGGGAAAATAGACCTGTTAGAAATTGACCAGGCGCACAAACGCATAACACTGATCGATTACAAAACCGGCGTACTTGGTAACAACCCCGCTAAACGTTACCGCTATGAGCTCCAGCTTTACTGTTACAAACTACTACTACAGCACTCGCACACCTTTAAGGATTACTCGGTAGAGCAGGGAGCTGTAGTGTTTGTAGAGCCTGATAGCGATGGTAAAATTCACCGCCACACCATAACCTTCAAAGATGACCAGCTTGAGCACACGCGCCAGCTAATAGCCGCCGTATGGCAACACATCACACAACTTAATTTGCCTGACGTGAGTAGCTACCCATCAAACCTGGCCGGCATGAAACAATTCGCACAAGACCTTATTGCCGGCAAACCAGCACAAACAGTACAAACCAATCTCCTGGAAACATCTGACTATACAATTCCCGTCAATCCCTAATATTGGCATCCGTTGCCTTATAAAAAACCGCCGAGTGATTATTCCGGCGGTTTTTTAAACGCAATCGTTTGCTTGTTACGCTGCGTTTGGATTGCGGCGGCGCGCAGCCGTCGTCTTCTTTTTCGCGGCAGGCTTTTTCGCCGCTGTTGAGCGCTTCGTGGCACTCGTCTTGCTCTTTGCAGCAGTACTTTTCTTAGGACTTGCCAGCCCAGCTGCTGCTGTCTCTGACTGGGTCAACGTAGCATTCAGCTCACTTGTCTTGGCCTTTTCAGCCTTAGACGTAGCAGTCTCAGCTATCTCAGTCTCTACAAATAACAGGTTGTACAAGTTGAAACCAACGATAGCACCAAGCACTGGACCGAGTACGTACGTACCCCAGCCCCATTGGTGCAAGCCAAGCGCAATCGCCGGGTTCAAAGCCCCAACTGAACCGAGTGATGCAACAAGTGAACCACCCGTCAATGCACCACCAATCGCAGCAGCTTTAGCGAATAGGTTAAAGCGCTGGTAAATAGCGGCAGCCCACACAAAAGCGAATACAAACGTACCAACGCCCTCAGCAACCAGGATGCGAGAGTTAAAGGTACCGGTGTTGTGAATGCCCGTTAGCTTCGTGAGGTACACGAATAGCTCCCAAGCAACCGCGCCACCGAGTAGCTGCACAGCCAAGTAGCTCAGTGCTTGCAGCGTACGCAGCTTGCGAACTGTCCATAGACCAATGGTGATGGCCGGGTTAAAAATTGCGCCGGAAATACCAGCAAGTGCCAGCGTCATCAGGAGCATCATTAGACCTGCTGCCGTAGCTATAAAGTAGTTCAAACTCAGCTGTGAGTGACTAATCGCAAGCACGACTAGCGTTAGGGCAGTGGTGCCCAAAAACTCACCCACGAGCATCGCGAGCTTGTTTTTACGAAACATATGTTACCTCCAATTTGTTTGTAATAGTTTAAGCGTACCGTGCTGAAACTATTTTGTAAAGAGTTGCCCAAGTAGCAACATATACTCCAACCACATTAAGCAGCACGTGGAACTTCAATGACTTCAACGCCATTGGTTGATGGATGCACCTCTAAAAGCCTCGCGTCAGGGTGGCCCGTGAGCAGAACCTCACATGTCGCAGCAGTGCGGACGAGAGCAGCAGCACCTATGGCAATTTTTTGATCTTTAGTAAGATCGGCCTTTTGCACTACTTCATGCAAGAGTGCTGCGATACTGTCATGATAGCCTTGCACATGAGGTTCCATATCTCTCCGATTAATGCCGTACTGTGTGTAATTTGTAATATGAACCTGTGCTTGATTTTGGCCTACTACTCCGTATTTAAAGCCTGTCGAGTAGTTACCTGCAGCTTCTGCAAGCTCAATCAACGT
>JAJZCD010000006.1 GCA_021851735.1 bacterium
CTTTTACCAACTGGGCTTACGCCCCGTTGGTTTTATGTTAACAGATGATCTAAACCGGTTCAGACTGAGTGTTGATTATATGGGGAGCCTGACAGGTGACCCAACATATAACAACTGGGTTAATCCTCGTTATATTTTACCGGGTGAGACGATTGCGCAGTTACTTGAGGACTCGCACCGAGTGAAAATATTAGAGAATTGCCAATCGAGATATCTGGCGCTTGATCTTAACTTTCCAAATATGGTAACGGAATCAGATTTTCATGGAAGTGATGTACTCTATGATTCCAGTAGAAGCTTCGTCCAGCACGATAAGAGTAGTGCGGAGTTATTTAAAGAGGCTGCTGAACATATGAAAGACTTCGTTTTAGTTGGGATACAAGACTATGTTGAAGAGTCACTAATCCTGCTTTCCTACAGGATGGGCTGGCAACCGCCGTCGCGAGTTGACAGAATGATGATGACAAGTGACGACGAGCAGCGAGCAACACTGCACGCGAAGCATTATAAGATTTTAGAAAGTATCAATACGGTGGATATAGCACTGTATGAACAGTACAAGAAAATATTCCAAGTTGACTATATCAATCTTATTAACAAAAAGCTTGAACTGTCCGTAACATGGGAAGAATTCCTTCGGCGTAGGTACGAGCTCAATCAGGCGCTTCGCGAGCAATTGAGTGACGATCTCTTGTCTGGCGCTAACGGGTAGGTAGCCGCGCTTAACGGACTAGTCGTAAGTGTTGTTGGGGACAAGCATTAAGCTTATTTGATTAGTGCAGATATAACATAGCATAGCCGTCAACTAAGCTAATGAGCTCCTCGTAAGACGAAAGGTTAATGCTCTCGCCTGTTTTTGTAATTGCTTTTCTGTTTGGGAAATCATTCATAAGCTGTTCAAAGAATTTTTTGGGATCTTTATAGCCGCTTGGAGTGAATTCTAGAAATACAGTAATTCCAGGGTTATCACCTATAGTCTTGAGCATACCCTGATACGCTTGGTCTTCAAATCCTTCGATGTCAATTTTTATGAAATCAACCTTTTGTATTTTTTCGGCTGCAACATAGCTATCTATAGATGACTGCTTTACGTTAAACGTGTCTGAACCGTTTAGGCGCTCTAGAGAATCATCTTCGTATCGAATGCTGCGTACGCTTCCGCTGCCAAAGAACTCTCGTGGCACATGCAGCACTAAGTTTCCAGACTCACTCCCAATGGCGATTTCGTTTATACGTCCGCGGCTTCCAAGGCCATTGATGGATATAGTTTTACGAATGTAGTGTGCAAGAGTTGGGTTGGGTTCAAAGAAGTGTATGGATCCTGTACGAATCTTTGTTGCTGCTATGAGGCCAAAATAACCAAAGTTTGCACCCACATCCAAAAGAACAGAGTCAGTGTGTAGTTGATTTAGCAGAAGTTTTGTTAGAGGTTCTTCCCAGACGCCATCTAGCATCAGGTGGGGGGCTAAAGATATATCTCTGGTATCCACGTACATTTTTTGGCCAGTAAAGATGCGAGTTAGTGCTTCAAACTCACCAGTTTTTATTGTCACGCTGTTTCTAATCTGTTGTACAAGCTCGAGATTGTCACCAAGCCTTGTCCCATTCTGGCTATCATTACTTGGGGCTGAGAGGCGGCTAACGTTTTTTATGAAGGTTGTTGGGTTGGAGTATCCCTTTTTAGTGAGGGATCCAGGAGCGCCATTATGATTACGATACTTCATAGCTATGTGTCTCCGTCAATTCTCTGTAGTGATTTACCGACGCGTTGTTTAAACTTGCTAAATGTGAAGTCTTTGTGAATGCTACTCCCGTTGCTAACTAGCTGTTTGCGTAGGTTCTCATCCTTTGTAATACGAATTAGACCATGAGCTATTTCCTGGACGTCATAGGGGTTCTCTATGTAGAATGCTCCGTTTCCGGCCGCCTCAGGCAATGCTCCCGTGCGTGTAGTTAGCACTGGTATTCCATAGCTCATAGCTTCAATAACTGGTATGCCAATGCCTTCATAAAAACTTGGAAAAACGAACGCTCGCGCATTTTTAAATAACGTAAACTTGTCCTCTTCACTAACAAAACCAGTAAAGAGTACGTTATTTTGAATATGCTGAGGCAATGCTTCGTATTTGTCTATAAGCTGCTCAAATCCGTATCCTGGAGCGCCTACTATAACCAGCGGCATCCTTAGTTCGTCGTAAGCGAGCGCGTATGCATCTATAAGCCCCTCGACATTCTTACGCTTTTCAATCATTGCTGCAAATAATAGGTAGTTGTTGGGCTGCAAATTCTTTACGGTGAGAATTGCGCTATCAGTAATCTCACTTGGTGCACTCGAGACTACGCCGTAGACTACATCAACCTGCGCCTTCGGGAATAGTGCATTAATTTTATTGGCTGTATCGGTAGAATTTGCCATGAGTAAGTCTGAATGGCGGATAGCTGTCTCGAGCTCACGAGCGAACCGAATTGGCGTATCGCTCTCTGCGGGCGTCTCAAGCATTTCTACAGGCATAATGTCGTGGATGAAAGTAGCGAGCTTTGTATGGCTGCCCAGGTCCTTACTGCGCAGCTTGGTCGGGGAAACAGCAACTACTAAGTCGATGCTGTAGGCTCGACATATCCTGCCGACAACGTAACGACTAATGCGATCATTACCCTTAGCGATGAAACGGTAAATAAATGGGGCTCGTACTATAAAATCCAGTTCGTGCGCAAGGTTACGTTTACCAGACAAGAGTTCTGGTCGGACCTTCATGTATGCATGTTTAAGAAATTTACCCTTTAGCATAAATTTATAAAGATTACGCCTTCGGTACCCACCGGGCAGCATAACTCGGAAGCTTTTTTTCCCATCGATAACATAATGCTGTAAGTGGACATGTTCTATGCGGTCGCGTAGCTCCGCATTTCCTCCGTAAGCGCGCTCGTATGGTATGCCAGTCAGCAATCCTACTTCGTGACCATCTTCACGGGCAGCCCGGATAAGGTTTTTTAAGATGGCGCCAATACCGCGTAAGCTGTATTCAACGTCTACAGTTAAAAACAAAATTCTCATATAAACTCCTCATATTTTACCAAAGGCTGTGGCAGACTTCGTATGAATGTATTGTGTTTGTCAACCTATGGTATGCCAGCATCGGTGAGATGATACTTTCCTTATGCAACGAATGGGGTCTTCATTGCTAATATCATTGACCAGCCGTGTTCTTCGGTTATAGCTGCTAGCTGATTGTATGTGCTAATAGATTTCAGTTCTCCGGCTTGATTTATGGCGTACACAAACTTAAAATCTTTTATAATTTTATTGTAGAATTTCTCGGGGTTTTTATATGATGCAGGAGTGAACTCTAGAAGTAGTTTCATATTTGGGCTCTGCTTGATAATTCGTTTCATTCCAGAGTATGCAGCTTCCTCAAATCCTTCAATGTCAACCTTTAGAATGTCAATGTGGTCAATTTTGTACCTTAGGCAATAGGAATCAAGGGTGGTAACCTTAACTGTTTTGCTTCTAGTGTCAGATATGTCAAAGCGTTCTCGGCTGCCTGTTACCTGGGAGTCGGAAAAACTTGAGCTGCCCCAATAATCGCCCATGAGTTGTAACTCTAGGCTGGAATCCTTATCGCCAATGCCAATATTTGATATGGTAGCAATGTCCTCCATGCCATTCACTGCAACAGACTTACGGATGTAAGGCATAAAGGTGTTGTTCGCCTCTATAAAATACACTCCGCCTTCGTGTTCTACAGTTGTGCCTGCTACTATACCGAAATAACCAAAGTTTGCACCCACATCAATGACGATGCTATCTCGTTTTATAAGAGATCGATACACTTTAGTTATTTCCGGCTCCCATATTCCATCAAGCATCAAATGCGGCGCAACGGATATATCTCTGGTATCCACGTACATTTTTTGGCCAGTAAAAAGTGCAGTGAGCGCTTCAAACTCACCGGTTCTGACCGTAAGTCCGTTCTTTAAACGATGAATAAAGAATAATGCCTCGTTAATCTTCTGTGTGTGGTCATCTAATGTGTTAATTATCTGTGTTTGTGTGTAAGATCTTGTCAATGTACGTTTTGTCCTACCCGCCAACCCCCTAAATTTTGGGCTTTTTTGCATGTGTCCCTCGCTTTTAATGTCATCTCTTACTATAGTGTAATTACACAAGAAAATATAGTTATCTGGTCATGTAGCTTGGGCGTGATATTGTATTGAGAATACGGTGCTACGCTAGTCTAAACTCGCTATATGATTCGTCGTTCGTAGTTTAACTGAATGATTGCCTGGGTTATTTTAGCAACTTGAATAAAAAAAGAAGTATTTATGCCGAGTCAATGTTATTCATGGGACAGTAATCTTAAAGAAGCCGGCACCTCCAATGTTCCATTGCGGGTCTAATTCCAGCACAGGTTCAATATTCTCAGTATATGTACCTGCTGTTGTATTTGATGGCACAGCATAGTTATAGCTGAACTTGATTATATCTCCCGGCTCCGCTATGTGCTGATTAGGTGCTAACGTTGTGCCGTCGCTTTCATATACGGCCGCAAAGTTACCTGCCGGGCGATTGTTATTAAGCCAGGTAGATGGGTCGTAGAAAATGCTCACGCGGTTGATCGGATTAGTGTCTGCTAGATGCAGGGGGTAGCTTCCTTGTGGAACGCTGGAATTGTCATACAGAGGCAAGGCGCCCGTATTCTGGTACTCTATCCAGACATTTTGCGACGATCCGGGACTAATGGTTGGGTATGACGACATCTTGTAGTAAGTAATTTGATGATCCGGAGGTTTTTTGATGGTTACATTTATAAAACCAGTAGCTCCTATATTCCAGTCAGTTGCTCCTTCTAACACGGGCTGTATGGCCTCTGTATATGTCGTGTATGTTTGGCCGAACGGGATGTCGTATGTAATATTGAACTGTGCAATTTCGCCAGGTTGTACCACATGCTGATTAGGTGCTAACGTTGTGCCGTCGCTTTCATATACGGCCGCAAAGTTACCTGCCGGGCGATTGTTATTAAGCCAGGTAGATGGGTCGTAGAAAATGCTCACGCGGTTGATCGGATTAGTGTCTGCTAGATGCAGGGGGTAGCTTCCTGTCGGTACGCTCGTATTGTCGTACCACGGCTGTGATCCGGTATTCTCGTATCTTATCCATGAACCCACCTTCGTCCCTGGGTAGCCTGAAGGGTAATCTTGTAGGGCGGTGTAGTTGGCGCGGTAGGGCGGTGTAGTGACGGTAATCTTAAAGAAGCCGACACCTCCAACGTTCCATTGCGGACAATGCTCTCGTACGGGCTGTATCCACTCAGTATAGGTCCCATTAGGCGTATTAAGTGGCACGGTATATGTGTAGCTAAATTTTACGATTTGTCCTGGTTGTATCATGTCCTGGTCTGTGGCGAGTGTCGTACCATCACTCTCGTATACTACGAACTGACTACTTGGGCGATTATTGTTTAACCAAGACGAGCTAGAGAATGAGCTCACGCGGTTGATCGGATTAGTGTCTGCTAGATGCAGGGGGTATTGCCCGACAATACTAGCTAAAGAATCATCATAAAAAATGCCTCCTCCGGTATTCTGATATTCAATCCACACCGTTGCGCTCTGACCAGCTGTTATGCTTGGGTAGGGGGCCATAGCATGAAAGCTGAGTGCATAATTACTGGTTAGAGTACTACCAAACCATTCATTAAAATACCACCAGAAGTTTCTGTTGCCATAAGTGCTGCATGAATCACCAAGCCCGCCATCGCTAGAGTTGGTAACATTAGCTAGAGCTGCGGCGTTTGGCTGATAGGGGGTATAATCGTATAGTGCGGCTGTTGCTTGGTTTTGGATGGCTACAGTTGAAGCTCCACAGCTAGAGATTGGGTTGTAGTCTATGGTGTTGTCACCTACGACATAGTTATAATTGTTGGGGTAATTTAGATACTGTCGAAACTGCCAAGCAGCGCTGATGACCTGATTCGAAAAACCTGCATAGTTGGATGCGCATGGAGCGGTGTCAGGGCAGCCGTAGCCGGTAGCCTCTTCGTATTCGTAAGATGCGGGCCACGTGTCCGTCACTAGACCCTGCTCTTTTTGCAGCAACACAATTAAAACCTGCGGATTTATGTTGTACTGTTGAGCGGCGTTGTATATGATTTGCGCTGCAGATATAGCTCCGCTGGGGGTGCCTAAGCCTGTTGTTTGTAACGTGGGTATTAAATGATCGAGTCCATTTTTATAGTTTCCACTTCCACAACTAGGTGTTCCAGAGTAGCCTTTATATACTGGACATAATGCGGTTACTCTGTAGGCATTGTTGTTGTAGTAGGTGCGCGATCCTGTTTGAGTCGTGCCACTGGTATTTTCGTAGGAAAATCCAACTGTGTAAGTAGAGTTTGGATTTTCGTAGAAATCTTTGAGGCAGACAAACGGTGGATTGTAGATGGTGCCCGAGCCACCAGTGAAACCAGTATGATTGGTATCGCATGTGGGCACTTCGGAGTTTAGAAAATTTTGAATGTTCTGTGCCGACATAGAAGTACTGTTAGTAAAGATGGAGTCGTCGATAATATGACCAGGATTAAAGTCGCTACCCGAAAGGGCAAATACTTTATGTGAGTGCATGAGCGGTATGGCAATGAGCGCCAGCAGAAAAACAGAAAAGCCAAACTTTAAGGTTTTGGCGTACATTATCTCCACGATTAACTCCCACTCGGAATAGTTACGTCAGTCGATCCAGATGCTTGTTGGTTGTTATCGGTAACAGTGAGCGCAAGCTTCCATACGCCAGAGGCTGGGAAAGTTTTAGTGGTGACATTGATTGCGCCGCAGTCGTAATTGTTAACATCTTGTCGGACATTCGTGTTAGCAAGTGTAATTGTCTGCTGGCCCGATTTGATTGCAGTGAGAGTGCAAGTACCCGTTGTTACGCCGCCAACTAGCGTTCCGATATGTAGATTACCGTTTGCGATGTTTTGGCTTACAATCTCGGCTGTAAAGTCTTGATTGTGAATAGCCGTTGGACCATTGTTGAGGGTGGAGGCAGGCGACGGACTTGCCTTACGTTCATTGTTAATGACGTTATCGTTGGGCATCGACGAGGAAGTATGAGTAGATTTTAAGCTACTGCTCACTTTTGGTCCGCCCAAAGCTGTTTTAGTTGATGGATGCGTGTGGTAATATTTCAGCAATACTAAAGCTAAAATAGCTACCAATAAAATCACGAAGAAAAAAACTAGTGATTTAGTTGAGACACCACGCTTATTTTTATTTGTTTTTTCCATAATAAAATTTGCCAACAAGTTAATTATAGATTATAGTAGAAAACTTGTAAATGCTCGTGTTTAAAGTTGTAGATTAGCCATTGAATCCACTGTGGTTGATTTTTGTCCTAATGTCGTAATGGTAAATATAAAGGGTTGCGGTACCGTGTTCGTTAAGTAGGCTTGGCACTTGTTCGACTTTTGTCGGAGTGCCGTAGATCGATTTAATACTTGAGAGTGAGCACATCGCCTCAGCCTTTGAGCTGGCGCTGTTATCGATTAATAGCCCCGCAACGTGCACACTACTGCTAGGAATGAGCCAGCTAGCATTATTGGTACTAGATGATGGCACGTTACACGATATAAGTTCAACAATCGGGCTTATAGTTCCCTCACTGTAAAAACGTATCGTGGCATATCCGTTTGGCGCAAGTATGGTTTGAACGTCGTTTTGCTTGGCGGTATGTACGATCTGTTGTATGCGATTTCTCTCAGATGACGCGTTGTCGGCTAGCTGGGTGTACTTAGCGTGAATTTTGGGGATACTTAGTAAGATGATAGATATAAGTACCACACTCGCAAACACGTCAGCGTTTGGAAAACGAGTGCGCAAGCTAAAGATGAGCCAAGCAAGATAGGTTATACCGATATAAACAATGCCCGTTAAATAACGAGTGTTGCCAGCGCTGGCAAGGTTGCTGAATATGTAGGCTAGCACTATGAAGGTTCCAAACATGCTAAGGCAAAGATGTAGAAAATAACGTTCGTCGCCGATCTTCTTAATACCCAACTTATGAATGCGGTGGATAGCATAAATAATGAGCGTAACTAGTGCGAAGAGCAAGAAGGTCGCAACAAATCGTAAGCGGACGGGCACACCAAATATTACAGCCCCAAATAGGCTAAGTATCTGATGGGTTGTTAAGACTATTAGTCCTGGCACGTTCTCAAGATGAGGTGTCTGCGTAGGGGTGGCATAACCGTGGATAAGGGTCATCAATCCTAGGCCGACTGCCTTTGTAATAATAAGACCAAAGACCACGCCTATAATGGGCATGACCAGTGTATAGATGGCGGTTTTTGTTAAGCGCCCTAGCTTAACCGCATATATGACACTCGCCACCATAATTGCTGGGGCGAGAGTGTACAAAAAGAAATGGTCGTGCAAAATGAGTAGGCCAAGTAAAGTAGCTGGGGCTATGAGTTTACGCCAGGATAACGTCCGATCGCTGAAAAACTGGGTACACCAATAAATGATCAATAAACCCAAAGGATACTCGATATTTCGTATAGTTACTTCTGTAAGATTCAAAATAAACGAAGTAGAGCAGAAGCTAAACGTTACAAAAAGCAAGGCTGTCAAGCCTTGGATCTTGCGGTTAAAAAGTTTTCCGACAAGGTAAGACCAAAGCGCAAATGAGCCAAACACGACTAGATAATTCAACACAACGTAGCTTGTATACGTAAAGTGTATGTTTGCGAATAACCATACTAGCGGAACCTTAAGGATGTCAGTGTGCGAAGCTGCGGCGTGGATATACCCAGGAGAAGCATTCTTAAATATGTAGGTTGTTACAAATTCATCTGCAACGTATGAGAGATAATAGCTCATATGCGCGACAATCCAACCGGTAGCGATAGCTAAGATAGTCCATTGCGATGCAAGAATAGCCCATCGAGTACGTGGATCGTCCAAGTGTTTTAAGTAGGGTCTAATCTTTTGCTTTATTCTAGCTAGGGTGAATTGGGTTGAAGGGTTCATGGTCGTGTTGCTCCAATGCCTAGTGAATTTTCGGAATCTATAATGTAGAGTGGCCTATTCTGTGTTTCCGTGTATATGTGTGATAAGTAAAGGGCTGTAATCCCTTGTGAAATTAGTACCATTCCAAGCAAAAATAGCACGAGCATTACTAGATAGGCAGTACCGGTAATGTGCAGGTGTAAAGGGTCGTGCAGCAGCATCTCGAGACCAGACCCAAATGCTAATGCGACTGATGCTGGTAATATAACGAGGCCAATGTAAAACGATAGATATAACGGTTTTAGTGAAAGAGAAACGAAGCTGTTTAACGCCAATGAAAAGAGCTTCGAAAAACTATATCCTGCCGTTCCGGCTATACGGGAATTGGCATGAAAAACTATGTATTCCTGTTTGAACCCTAACCAATCGACTAAGCCGCGAGTTATTCGATTACGCTCGGTCATTCGCGCAAATTCGTGTTTTACTACCCTATCGATTAAACGAAAGTCTGTTGTGCCGGGTACTAGCTTGGTAGTCGCTATAGAGTTGAATAGGCGGTAAAAGAGCTTCGATCCGTACCTTTTAACAACTCCCTCGTTCTGATTAGTTGCTCGTATGCCGACTACGACCTTGGCACCCTGTTCCCATTTTCGAATAAAGGCTGGAATAAGTTCTGCGGGATGTTGACCATCAGCGTCGATAATAATTAGTGCGTCCCCGTTTGCGTGGTGGATGCCAGCTGTAGTCGCAACTTCCTTGCCGAAGTTACGAGATAAATTCAGGATCCGAATTCGTCTATCTTTCTTTGCGAGCGTGTGGAGTTTTTGCAGCGTTTTATCTAGACTGCCGTCATTAACGTAAATGAATTCATATTCGTACGAACTATCACTAATTGCGTTCGTAAGGGATTTATAAAAAGGATCAACGTTGTCGTACTCGTTATAACAAGGAATAATTATTGAGATAAGTGAACGTTTCGTCTTCATATTACTGTACTCCCAAGAGTACGCTCGTACCACTTGCCATAAGTCATTATCCTCTAGTCTATAATGGCAGGCTTGAAAATGCGAGTTTTATATAGGTAGAAGTTCCAAAGGGTTGTTGCGCCAATGGCAAGCGTTCTTGTCACTACTGCGGGTAATATGGATTGCAGTGCTGCTGTTACCGCTATAGTAAAGAGGAAATTAAATGCTACGAGACAACCAACCAAAGCAGCTTGCTTCAGCAATAGTTTATGGTGTGTCCGTTTGTCGCCGAACGAGAAGAACTTCTGTAATATGAATGAATACGTTAGGCCGATCCAGAAGCTTAGTGCGACAGCGAGCACATTGCTAGTGCCAGCTTTTAGGGCAACTAATATAACTGCCATTTCGATTACATACGCACTACCACCCACAAGCACATACCGTACGAATTGTCGCTCGAGCAAGGCATGAATTTTTTGTAACATAAGTCATTAGTAGTATAGCAGGAAACCTTGTATTTGAAGCACATCAGTATATAAGATTGCTCTAGGGTGAGCGCTTCGTTCTCTCGGACGCTAGAGAGAACTGGCACACTAACAATATACAAGATTACCTCACATGGACGATGTATGTGATCGTCACATTGAGCTGTATACTAGATAGCGTTCATACGAATAAAGAGAGGATATAAACGTTTTGAAACTTTTAGTGACTGCAGGTGGGCAGGGAACAAAAATGTGGCCATACAGCCGCCAGGGTAAGCCTAAGCAATTCCAGCCGATTATCGGCAACGTGTCGAGTTATGAGCAAACCATCAAGACGCTACTTAAGGAGTTTACGCCCGAAGATATTTATATCTCTACCAAGCGCAAGTTTATAAAATACGTATCCGAGCAATCCCCACAAATTCCTCTAAAAAACTATATAGTTGAGCCAGATATCGCCAAAGACCGAGGTCCGGGTGAGGGGTTGGCCTTTCTGCGCCTTAGTATGAATCATCCCGACGAGCCGTTCTTTCTAGTACAAGCAGATTGTCTTCGAGATCCCGAAGAGGGATTCTTGCAGATGATCCATGAAGCGGAAGAGATCGTTAAGAAGCATCGCAAACTTATTACGGGAGGTATAAAGGCAACTGACGTTAATATGGGCGCCGACTTTCTGAAGCTGGACGGCGAAATAAAGAACTCCCGCGAAGCATATAACATTCAAGAATTTCTGTTTCGGCGCAAGAGCATCAAAGAGACCCGTGAGCTGGTCCGAAACTTCCACGTGGTGCTGCACTGTAACCATACCTGTTGGTACCCGGACTTGATGCTCGAAGCCTATAAACAGTATCGTCCTGACTGGTATGACGCCCTCATGAAGATCAAAGACGTTATAGACAAGCCAGGTGAGAATGAGGCTATAGAAGCGATCTATACCACGATGGAAAAAGGCCCAACGGAAGATGTCACAACACACGTGATGAATAATGGTGAAGCCATGGTAATCTTGCTCCCCTATAAATGGACAGATGTTGGCACCTGGAATTCGGTGTATGAGTTTTCTGAAAACGGCGACGGTAACTATAAGGATGGCAATGTTATTGCCATGGACGTGTCCGGTTCGCTTATAAAAACCGATAGTAAAGAGAAGCTCATTGCGGTTGCTGGCGTACAGGACATGATAGTCGTCGATACTGCCGATGCATTGTTAGTCGTGCCAAAAGAGCAGATTGACAAGATTAAAGACATCTTGAAGACACTGGAAGAACGCGGTACGACTCAATACCTCTAGTACGGTGCCTAAACGTGCTGAACCAGTTTTTAGCCAGCACGTTGCTGCACAGTCTACTTGCCGGCAATTACTTCAGTGTTTGCTGAGATCTTGTTATCCCATTCCACCTCGGGGAATTTGTGCAAAAGATCTGACATGTAAGATCGGAGCTTCTCGTAGCCTGCTTCAGTTTTCGACTCCAACTTAATGCCTAAGTATGGGCCGTTCTGTGAGTAACGGACGACAAACATGCCGTCCGGCAGCTCCAGACGCACACCATCGCCAGCCCGCTCGTCGTCTACAACTTCTATAGCTTCCGGGAAGTCCTTCTTCAAAATTGGTACCAGCTTTTCCACAAGTGCTACTTTCTTATCGTCAGCGCAGGCAAGCTTGACTTCGGGGCTGGAGACGTATTTCGGAATAGCCTCCAGTGCTTCAGACAAGCTCTGGTTGGTCTCGGACAAGTAGTGCAGGATGCGCATGGTAGAGTAGAGACCGTCATCGTGGTTATAAAAGTCTGCCGAGAAAAAGAAGTGACCAGAAAGCTCACCAATAAAGGCTGCTTTAACCTCTTGGTTCTTCTTCTTTAGGAACGAATGGCCGGTACGCCACATGAACGGTTTGCCGCCGTTTGCTGTGATAGTCTCGGGCACTGCCTTGGAACAAAATGTGTTAAACATGATTTTGGAACCTGGATGTGCGCGCAACACGTCGGTTGCAAAAATAGCTACTAATACGTCATTCCAGATCAGAGTACCTTGATTATCAACAATACCAATGCGGTCACCATCAGCGTCATATGTAAAGCCAACATCGGCTTTTGCATCAAGTACTTCTTGACGGAGCCGTTCCATGACAGTTTTTTCAGTAGGGTCAGCTATACCCATCGGGAAGCTTGAGTCAACTGTAGTGTTGTGTTCTATGACCTCGCAGCCAGCCTGACGGAGTATGGCGGGTGCGATATCTCCGGCAGTGGTACAACTAGGGTCGATAACTACTTTGAATTTTTTACGTATCGGGAGACGCTTAATGAGGTCGGCGAAATAGGCTGGCCGAATGTCCTCTTGGCGTACGGTACCGGGTTTTTCACCTTGCTCGTAATCTTCCGCTTCAACCAGGCGCTTGAGTTCCAGCATTCCCTCGGTTACGAGCGTCTCGGAGAAATCATTGGCAAATTTAAATCCGTTAAATTCCGGCGGATTATGACTGGCACTGACGTATACGCCGCCCCGGCGCTTGAGGTAGTGCTGCGACCAATAAAACATACCAACCATTTGCATACCGATATCGATAACATCTACACCCGTCCACGACAATCCTCGAATGAGTGCTTCGCTGTACGCCGGGCTGGTAGCCCGGCTGTCGCGTCCGACAACAGCTTCAGTGATACCGTTCCGCTTGAGATATGTACCAAATGCTTTACCGAGGTGCTCGGCCAGTTCAGGGCTCAATTCACTGCCCACTAGACCGCGAAGGTCGTATGCTCTAAAGATATTCTGACTAACTTTCATTATTGCCTCCTTTGGGTGTCCTCATTTAAGCATATACGTAGTAGCAATACTGTCGTTTTTTATTCTACGGTCACTGATTTAGCAAGGTTGCGCGGTCGATCCACATCGTAGCCTTTCGTAACGGCAACGTAGTAGCTGAATAGCTGCATGGCAATAGCAACGAGCAGCGGGCTAGTCTGATCAAGTGTCTCAGGTATGTATATAACATCATCGGCGAGCCGTGCAATTGTTTCATTTCCTTCAGTCGCGATGGCAAGAACCTTGCCTTGACGGGCGCGGATTTCTTCTATGTTGCTGTAAGTTTTTTCGAGCAGCGGTGAATGCGTCGCAATCGCAAACGTAGGGAAATCCGGATCGATCATGGCGAGGGGCCCATGCTTCATCTCGCCAGCAGCATATCCTTCAGCGTGAATGTAGCTAGTCTCCTTAAGCTTGAGGGCCCCTTCCAATGCGCATGGATAGCCGTAGCCGCGTCCCAAAAACATGAAATCCCGGTAGTGCGCATATTTCTTGGCAAGGCGTTTCATGCTTGCCGCCTGGGCTAATATAGTTTCGGCTTTCTTGGGTAGCGCATCAAGTTCGGCAAGGAGTGGTCTATACAGCTTGCTCGCACCGTTGGAAAGATGTAGGGCGATCAGTGTCAGTACGGTGACCTGAGCGATAAATGCCTTGGTGCTAGCTACGGCCTGCTCAGGCCCGGCATGACAATATACGCCAGCATCGGTCATGCGTGCGATTGTGCTCCCAACGGTATTTACGACGCCGAGTCTCAGACAACCGTAGTCTTCCACCTTTTTAAGTGCGGCGATGGTATCTGCAGTTTCTCCCGATTGGCTAATTGCCAGTAGTGCCGTAGAACGTGAGAATGGCTCGTTCCGGTATTTGAACTCACTAGCCAGCTGAACCTCTACCGGTATGCCGGCAATCTCTTCAATGAGGTACTCACCGACTAGCCCGGCATAGTACGAGGTACCACAGGCAACAATGACGAGGCGGTCAATGTAGCGTAGTTGACTCGTAACGTTCTCAAGCCCGCCCAGTTTTGTAGTACTGCTTTCAACGCGTATACGTCCCAAGGTGGCTGAACGTAGTGTATACGGTGCTTCATAGATTTCCTTAAGCATAAAGTGGGCGTAGTCTCCCTTGCCTGCTTTGGTGGCGTCATAATCGAGCACCTCGGCTTTGCGGCTGACAGGCAGGGAATGTTTAAAATCTTTTATGTGATATGTGCCGTCACGTTCTGCACGTATGAACTCGTAGTCGTTCAGGTATACGACACGGCGAGTATGCTCCATGACCGCCGAAGGATCACTCGCTACGATACACATGCCGTCACCTACGCCCAGTACGAGCGGACTGGAGAGACGGGCAGCATAGAGTACGTCCGGTTCTTCCGCTGTTATAACGCCAAGTGCGTAGGCGCCACGTAGCTGCCCAAGCGCTTGTTCAAATGCTTCCTGGAACGTTTTACTGGAACGGCGATATAAATCGATGAGGTGTGATACGACCTCGGTGTCGGTATCCGATACAAATATGTAGCCCTGTGCGCGCAAGGAGTTCCGGAGTTCTACGTGATTCTCGATAATGCCGTTGTGCACAACAGCGATAGTTTGGTCACTATTGTAATGCGGATGCGCGTTTTTAATCGTGACGCCGCCGTGTGTAGCCCATCGGGTGTGGCCAATAGCGGTCATTGCTGTTTTGTCATCTCCTAATGCATCCCTGAGCGCCTGTACGCGGCCAACTTGTTTGTTCGTTATTATTGTCTCGCCGTCTAAGAATGCGATGCCCGCTGAGTCGTACCCACGATACTCCAGTGCTGTTAGTCCGTTCAGTACAGCATCGATAGCCCGCTGTTGGCTGCCGATATATCCTACAATTCCACACATGTATGAATCCTCCGTTTAATACAGTCCGGCAGTGCCAGCCATAATACTCTTTAATACTACGCTTAGTTGGTCCTTGTCTGTAAACTGAATTGCCCTTAAGCCCATATGGCGTGCCGCTATAACGTTAACCTCATTGTCATCGATAAAGACGGTCGTCTCAGCGCGCGCTCCAAGACGTTGTAGCGCTAGGTTAAATATGGCGGGATCGGGCTTCGCGAGGCCGGTTTCCGATGAGATGATAATCTCGTCAAAAAGTTCACGCACTGTATGCATACTGGCGATACGGTTGAATTCCTCGGTGCAGGTGTTCGACAAGAGGCCAATACGTGCGTTTTGTTTGAGTGTAGCGATCAAACGAACAACTGCCTTATTGAGTAAGTGGGGCGATGTAAACGCTCGCGTTAGATCAGTAACACATTCGTCACTGATACGTGCCAGGTACGCAAGGTATGTATCATAGGGGATTCTACCAGTATCAAGTAGGTACGCGGCTCGAGCTACTGCGGGTTCTAAGTGGGGGTGTCTGCGTAGCAATAAGTGTTGTGGATCATCGCATATGACGCCGAAAAAATCAAAAAGGATGGTGTCATGCATAGCGTGTCGTTTCCTGTAAGTCGCGAATAATTTGGTACATGCGCCACTGCAAGCGTACCTGAGCCAGGTGGCTACTTTGCTTATCTGGGAAACGGTTACTGTCCCATGCGAAGTAGTCAGTATCGACCATGTCATTCATGAAGCGCATTGCCAGCTCAAGCGCGATGTGTTGGGTGGCGAGGAGAGCGGTGGCGTAAAAGGTGGCACTGTTTGCCTCAGGTCGTGCCACTGTTCGATAGCCTTCAACGATGGCGTGTAGCGTTTCAGCTGCGGGTGCATGATCCGCCGCAAGGCCGTTTGCAAGCGTGGCGCGCAGCAGGTCGCCTATATCGAGCCAGATGGATCCCTGCATGACTGTGTCGAAGTCGATGTAGGTGTAGGGCTTACCGTCGCGGAATAGTATGTTCGTGAGCTGCGGGTCGCCATGGATAAGCTGTGGTTTTTCGAGCGGCAGTTTGGGAAGCGCGCGATAAGCGTGCAGTAGATCATTCGCAAGATCACGTGCCTCAGAATTAGGCAAACGGTGTTTTAATCCTTCTAGATGCCCGGCGTAGTAAGCGGTGTCATGAAAATGCTCAATACCGGAAGTAGGCTTGTAGTCAAGCGTAGCAAGTGTGGTATGTAGCTTACCGAGCAGGGCCCCTACATCATATAGACTCTCCTGACTAAGTACGCTAGGCACACCGCCGTCTGATTCTATGAAACTAAGCTGTCGCCACAGTCTGTCCAGCTGATCGCGGTGCCATAGTGCTCCATCGACAGTAGGGATAGTTTGCGGCGTATCCCACCCGGCTACTGCCAGTTTGCCGGCTACGGCCGCATTGTCCGCTACCAATGCTTGATCAAAAGCCGCGTTCAATTCCTGCAGTATTCTCCGCTGCCCACGCGAGTTGGCTAAAAACGTACGGTTTATGAGACCATTACCGAACGAGCCGGTGGTAGTTGTGGTATCGCCAAAGAAACCTCGTATAACATCTTGTGGCACTGCAGTCGTTATTATTCGCTCCGGCACGGTAGCTGTATAATGCCCGACGGTCCCGGGTATTTGGGTCGCTCCCATACGTTCGTAGAACTTTATAGCGGCAGTCCGGCTCGTCTCTGTATTGAGTGTGAGTTTGGCGAGTCCATTGTCTCGACACCACTGCAACATATGTTGCCATGCAATTTGGGCGGCACCTGTGCCACGAGCTTCTTCGGTTATGACAAAGCCATTCAACTCGGCTGACCAAGCCTGCCAGTGCTGTTCAATGATACGTTGTAAGACAAACGTACCGATGATGTGTTCGTTTCGTTCGACGATGAACATGCTACGCTCTGGGTCCGGCCCTGGGCCCATGAAGTACTTTTGGAACGTGTCTTCTGGCATGGCCCACGGAGAGAATGACGCGTCAAGGGCTGGCATACAATCGCCGATTGCCTGCATAACTGACTTGTCATATTCTGAGACAATCCCAACGGATATATGCGGTTTTGTTTCTGCCATGTACGGTTCCTGTTTAGTACCCGTATTATTCGATGTTCCGCTCAAAAAGTATAATTTTTTGGCAACAATTTATTGACAAATATACCGATGTTCACCATAGTTTGGCATGTGGAAAATGACAAATATACCGTTCAGAAACTACTCATTGAACTAGGACTGCAAGCGAGTGACGCTGAAACGTATTGGGCACTCTTAAATTTGGATACCGTATCAATCCGCAAGGTTGCAGAACAAAGTGGTATTAATCGCGGTACAACCTACGAAGCGATTAAACGCTTGCTCGCAGTGGGGCTCGTTGCTACGCGGCGGAGCGGGCAGCGTGAATACTTTACCGCCGAATCACCTGAAAAAATCTACGATCTTATACGCGATAAACGTAAAGCACTGTGGCAGGTCCAACAAAAAGCCCGAACACTCGTACCGGAGCTGTTGGCTAAAAAGGCTCGGCCGATGGGACGGCCGTTAGTCCGCTACTACGAGGATGACGATGGAGTCGTAGCAATCCTAAAAGACGTGCTGCATACCTGCGGTCAACTTACTGAGCCGGCGTACTACGCGTACTCGTCCCGGCCATTGCGGCAGTACTTGTATCGTAAATTTCCTGAGTTTACCGACCAGCGAATTGCTGAAGGTATTGCAGTGAAAGTAATTGCAGTAGGCAAGGGTGGTGATCCAACCGCAATTAGTGAGCGCAAGTGGCTGGCTGAGCCAGATAAAGCGCACGTTTCGAGTTATACGCTCATCTACGGAGACAAGGTTGCTAGTATTTCTATCTCGGCAGATGATACGCCATATGGGGTAGTTGTGGAAGACACCGGTGTAGCTGCTATGCAGCGGTTACTGTTTGAGCAGTTGTGGCGTATTCTCTAGAGGCGTCTAGCGATGATAAAGGGCTAAATGGTGCGTAGCTGTAGATCTAAAAGTGTAAACCCTTCAAACGCAGCAGTTCCCACGAACATCTCTTCAGGTTTGAGAGTCAGGAGCTTGTCTAGTATGGGCTGCATGTCGGCGAACGTAGTAAGGTTTTTGACGCGAGTTGTTTGCACCCAGTGTAACTCACCTTCTAAAGTAGATTGCATCACCTCATCATGCGTCTCGCCTACAATGATGAAGTTCACGATATGTTTGCCTGCAAACCCGCTGCTATTTATGACGCCCTTTATTCTCGGGTGTAAAAGAGTAATGCCGGCCTCTTCTTTCGCTTCTTTGATGGCATTCTCGATGATATCTTCTCCTTCTTCGACGTGGCCGCCAATAGGATTATAGATACCTTTCCTGTCCGACTTTTCTTTAGTCTGGTGCGTTCCCTTGCCGGAGTATTTCATCAGGAGCAGCTCATCATCACGAAATACGAATATAAGGGTGCGAATGAGCGCCGTATAGCGTTGTTGTTCTGTCATCCTATCAGTATATATCGTGCTCTATCTATATGCTCCAAAGTAGTCCCTCCTACGGCACGATAAAGTGAGGCTCTAGGATTGTTTCATGACGGTACGTATGTACCGTGCCATACTGCGCTGAAAGTGTTCCTTTGCAAAACGTTTGGCAAATGTGGCTATGGCGGTGCGGTTATACCGTTCGGGTTTGAAGGTTTTAAGTACGCTCGCCAGCGATTCTGCAGTTGGCTTGGTGAAAAACTCGCCGGTTTTGCCAGGTATGACGTAGTCGAGTGCGCCGCCAGCTTTGTAGGCAATAACGGGCGTGCCTGATGCTAGGGCCTCTACAGGAGTGACACCGAAGTCGTCTAAGCCAGGGAAAATGAACGCTTCAGCGCTAGCCATTTCTTGCTCGGTGATGGCATCGGACGCCTTGCCTAAGAAAGTAATATCATGACCAGCCAGCTTGCGTAAACGTTGATGGTCGGGTCCATCACCAATAACTGTTAGCAGTAACTCCGTTTGGTTACACGCTGCTACGGCAATGTCAAATCGCTTGTAAGGAGTCTGTCGTCCGGCTATAAGGAACCCGTCACGAGGTAAACGCCGGTTCTCGGGTTTTTGGAAACGCTCCAGGTAAACTGGTGGATGTATAACGGTACTGCTACGACCGTAATACTTTTTAATTTGGCTCTGTATATGCGTTGAGTTAGCAATCATGTAATCGGGTCGTTGTGCGGCCTTGTAGTCCCATGCTCGAAGCGGTGCAACGAGCAGGCGGAGTCCGATGCGTGCTAACCAATCGAATATGCCAAAGCCTGGTTCTCGTAAGTATTGCTCGTAGCGGCTCCAATAATAATGAGTGGGGGCGTGGCAGTAGTTTATGTGCAGGGTACCTTCGGGAACATGTATCCCTTTTGCTTCGGCGCCGGAGCTGCTAATGACTAAGTCATAGCCTGTAAAATCTAAGTGCGTAAACCACCAAATGCGGAACAAGGGGATAAATTTTCGTATAAATCCTAGCGGCTGTAGCCAGCCGGTGCGTACTTGGTTATCGAGCCGCTGACGCCATTCGCGCGTGCAGTACGATGTGTAAATCGGTGCGTCCGGGTACATTTTATGTAGCTGCTCAACCACCAGCTCGGCGCCACCGCCTACCAACCAATCATGAACGATAGCGACTTCGAGCGGTGGTCGTTGTTTCACCGGGCGCCCCGTCGATCAAAAACTGCTCGAATGGTTTTAAGCAAGATCACAGTATCGAGCCAAAAACTCCAGTTTTGCACATAGTATAAATCTAATTTGCGACGTTCCTCAAAACTAATATCGCGACGCCCTGACACGACTGCCAGCCCAGTAACACCAGTTTTTACACTGAGCATCAGATTTTTCTTATCGTAGTTACTGAGCTCAAACGGCTCAAGGGGGCGTGGCCCTACGAGACTCATATCACCCTTTACTACGTTGAGTAGTTGCGGTAGCTCATCCAGGCTGGTCTTGCGCAGGAACCGCCCCAGACGAGATATACGCGGATCATGCTCAAGAAAGTCACCGTTGGCGCGGAACTGCTTGGCGAGTTCGGGACGTCCCATTTTTGCGAATCCTTCTTCGGGAGTCATGCGGTGATAGGCGTGGAGCTGGGTGCGAAACTTGTACATGCCAATCTCGGTGCCAAATCGTGAGAGCCGTTTATTGCGCCATATTGGATCGCCATGATCGAAGACAATCATAATGCAGCAGATGATGAGAATTACCGGTGAGGCTATCAGGAGCAAAATGCTGCCAAAGATAATGTCAAACAGCCGTTTGGCGATTCTTCCCCACCCGAATAGTGCTGTCTGTCGAACGTTGATGACTGGGATCGAGTTACGGAACAACTCAACGTCAATATTACCAACGAACAGTTCACTGTTGCCGGGCACAAAGCGATAGCTGACATGGTGTTCCTGGGCGTAGGTTAGGATCTCGGCATTACGATTCTCATCGGCGTACAATTCAGTTTGAATAATACTGTGCAGGTTGGCGGGGGCGCTGTCTATAAACGTGCTGAATGACGGGTACGTCGCAATGTTGTGCGGACTAGCTTGTCGCCTGTCTCCCACTACTGCAACCACCTTATACCCCGAGTGCCGGCTGTCCGATAGTGTAGCAATGAGCTCTTTACTTATGTTGCTTGTGCCGACGATGGCAACATTCGTAATGCCTATATCAAATCCGAATAATGCTATACGGACTAGGCGGGCAAGTGAACGGAACAGTACTAAAAGCACGAAGCTGAACAGGAATCCATAAATGGGGACGAGTTTTGCCGGGAAAATCGGTTTGACAGTTATGAAGTTCCAGAATATGACGAATAGCATACCTATGAAGGATCCAACGAGTAATCGTCCAACTTCGCTAAAGCGTCGTTCGTAAATGTTGCTGTTGTATAAACCAAGTAATGCGAATATTAAAATCCAGAATGACAGTATAGCCAAAAAAATATAAAAGTAAGCGCGGCCGCTTATGGGGTGAGCGACTGGAACCGAACTATGTGCACGCACTACAAAGGCCACAACAAAAGCTGCTATTAATGCTAAAAAATCACCAATAACAAGAAAAAGATTATATATGAGTGAGGCATTTGACTTCATAGGTTATATAATGATTGTAACACTTATGAAACAGCACTCTACACGCGTAGCTAAACTAGCCGATTATCTTGTGATGATAATTCTAGTCGTAGTACCCTTCCAGGGCTTTGTAACAGTTTGGGGACAGTCGTTGGTTGGTCACTATACGTTGCTCCGTCTATGGGACGAAGTATTATTTCTAATCCTATGTGTGATTATTGTGTACTGGCTGTATAGAGATCAAACGTTGCGTCGGTGGTTTATGGGAAGCATGCTGGTGCGGTTAATAGCAGTATACGTCGGGCTGACGCTGTTACTAGGAATCGTTGCGCTCGCAAAGAGCGAAGTATCCCTAAAGGCACTTACCTACGGAGTTCTGGTAGACCTACGGTTTTTTGTGTGGTTTTTGGCGGCATTACTGGTGGCGCAACGCTCACCATTTTTAGCGCGAACATGGCCCCGAATAGTGCTTATACCGGCTGCCATCGTCGTTATCTTTGCTAGTTTACAATACACGGTTTTACCACATAATTTTTTGACACATTTCGGGTATAACGCCCACACCACAATTGCCCCTATTGAAACTATTAACCACAACAGCAAATACATACGGGCGCAATCAACGCTGCGTGGGGCAAACCCACTCGGTGCGTATTTAGTGCTAGTGCTGTCTATACTAGGTGCGCTATTCTTTCGCGGTAAACGCAAGCTAGCGTGTGCTATATTTGGCGCGGTTGCGTTGTTTGCGCTATACGCGAGCGGATCACGGAGCGCCTGGATCGGGACGCTGCTGAGTTTAGCGGCTCTGGTATGGCTGCAACTGAAAAGCTATCGGCAGCGTTTGTACTTAGGGGTTGCAGCTGCTGTGTTAGCGGTAGCTGCGGTCGGTGGATTTTTACTGATACACAACAATGTCAGTGTGCAGAACGAAGTGCTACACACCCAGGCTCATTCAGCTATCAAGATCGGCTCTGACCAGGCTCACATCACCGCGCTTAAAAAGGGCATTAGCGATGTGCTACGTCAGCCATTTGGTGATGGGCCGGGTACAGCAGGGCCGGCTAGCGTATATAACAGGTTGCATCCGGCACGTATAGCCGATAATTACTTTATACAAATCGCCCAGGAGCTTGGCTGGTTTGGGTTGGCGTTATTCTTGACTATTGCCGTATTGGTCACCCAGGAGCTGTACCAGCGAATCGGCCAGTCACGATTAGCATTGGCACTGGTTGTCGCACTGGTTGGTATTTCATTCGTCTGCATGTTGTCACACGCTTGGACGGATGACACATTGGCCTATTTGTGGTGGGGACTGGCGGGTATAGTGGTAGGCTCAGTTGTGCCAGAGCGGGAAAAAGCATAAGGCCCCACATGATCGCCTGGGTCGTAGCACGCCTGTTCGACGGGTCAGCCGAACGGGAAAGGCAGATCAAACAGTTTATAAAATATATGGTGGGTGGCAGTTTGTATTTCTGGGTAGGGTATACTGTATTCGCTCTATGCTACAGTGGGCTCCAGTGGAACTGGCTACCGTCTAAAATCATGGCCGACGCTATCGGTTGGACGCTAAACTATTTAGTGCAGCGGTTTTGGGCGTTCAGCGATCAGGTGCATCTCAGTGAAATGCAGCATGCTGGCCGGTACGTATTCATAGAAAGTATTGGCTTCGTGCTCGATTACGCCATTATCTGGGGCCTGAAATCTATCGGCATCACGCCGTACATTGGTTTCTTTATATCGGCCGCTTTCTTTACGGTCTGGTCATGGCTCTGGTATAAGTATTGGGTTTTCCCTGAAACCGGAGGGAAGAAGACAGCGCAGCCGAACCTGTGAGGAATACGATACGTTGTGGCTAACTATTTTGAGCATGACGCAGGGTTGTTTAAGTGAGGCCTTGGATTACACCCACTGGCATTCTGTGCAAACAGTCGTGCCAAGCTTTGCTAATATAAATTCATGAATAGCATTACCATAACCTGCAAACATGACACTGTAACCGAGCGAAATGCAGCCAAGCGGCTTGAGAAGCTATTAGGAGCGTATGATATATCGAGGTTCTACTTTACATATTCGGTTTTAATAGAAGACCGGGCCATACCCCACGATCTGCCGGCGCTGACGCTTAATTCTTTTCCTTATTCTGACGAGAATATCGTATTAGAAACGTTTCTCCATGAGCAGTTGCACTGGTATCTAGAGTCTGGCGATGAACGGGTCAAATGGTCCGTAGCCCAGGCAGTTAACGAGCTACGAGTGAAATACCCGCATGCGCCATGGGGTTATCCACTTGGCTGTAAAGACCTTGATTCAACGTACCTTCATTTGATCCTGTGCTATCTTTCCAACAAAACAATGCAGGATGTTGTTGGGCTAGAACCAGCGGCACGAGTCCTATACTATTTGCAGAACCATCATTACCTTATGGTATTTAGAACTGTAGAAAGAGATAACGAATATCTCGCGGCACTAGTGGACAAGTATAAATTACACGTTACCGGGTAACGTAGTGGCCATGCAGTGAAAATCAGTAAAAAGGGTGCACACGTCATTGGTCTTGTTGCAACATTTTGTATGCGGATAGAGTGATGCCCTCAAGAAGTTTTCCATTTTGTCGCTAACGCAGTTTTGTAGTGCTCTATATACAGGTGCGCTACAATATACATATGAACGAAAAACAAACAGCTAGTGCGATCGCGGCAACGCCAACCGTACGACCAACTAAAAAACAGAAAGAATTACTAGCGTATATAGAAGCATTTATTGCTGAACATGGCTACAGTCCTAGTTACCGCGAAATTATGAACGGGCTGCAGTATAGCTCAGTAGCAACTGTAGCGTTGCACGTTAATAGCCTGATAAAGCGCGGTCACCTTCGCAAGCGTGACCACAGCGCCCGTTCGCTCGAAGTCGTCACGCACGGTATATCTACAGACAAGCTGCTCAAAACTAATATTGTCAAAGCAGACGAAGAAAAGTGGTTCGTGCAGAAGGTTGAGGGATTCTTTGCAGAAGCAGAGGCGTCGCTACTGCCGACAGACGGGCAGCTTGAGCATATACGGGTGCTTCTTGAAGCATTGCGGGTGCTGGGTATGGACGGTGCTGCCCAAAGTTTTATAGAACGTTTTGGCGCACTTAAAGCACGTCAAGCTCCAGCGCCTGCGGTAGACCAGTAAAGTATAAACAGGTTGGAATTGCTGGCACTGTTTGCCTGTGGGTACTGATGCATATGTCGTCCCGTACGTAGTGGTGCAGTTGTATACAAAAATACTATATCTAGCGCTTCGTTTACTTGCTACACTACTATCACTATTAACAATATGGGTTGGAAGCAAGTGAGAATCTTGCGCTGTGCCGCAACGGTGTATCCTCTAAGCGATTTGAGGGAAGTCCGATACAACTGTTTAAATCTTCCGAGCAGAAGTGTGCCAAAAACTGGTGACGATTGCTCGGGGACAAGGAGCTAATCGTGAGCCGAGCAGCCACAATAAAAATCAGTATAGTAAGCGCTATCGTCATCGCTGCGCTTGGCTTTGGGAGTTGGGCATATGTTGCCAACCTACCAAGCCATAAAGTGTCTGTCGTAACGAATGCACAGCATCAGATCACACAACTGAGCTACCGTGGGCAAAACGGTCAAAACGCTTTGGCGCTGCTTAAAAAACACGCTACAGTCAAAACAAAACATTATTCATTTGGCGATATGGTCATGTCTATAGACGGCGTAACAGGTAATGGCCCAAAGTATTGGACATTTTATATTAACGGTAAAGAAGCAAAAGTGGGCGCAGGTGCGTATAGTACCAAAAGCACGGATACGATAATGTGGAGGTTACAATAATGAATGAGAAACGATTTAGTATTGGGTTAGCCATACTACTGATAGCGCTTGGCGTTAGCTTACGTATTGTCCCGCACCCGGCTAATTTTGCACCTGTAACCGCCATAGCAATATTTGGCGGAGCAGTACTACCACGTAAGCTTGCTATATGGGTACCTGTGGCTGCGATGATGGTATCAGACGCAGTGATTGGGTTTTACAGCATGATGCCCGTTATCTGGGCCTGCTATGCGCTCATTGCATTGGCGAGCAGCTTGCTGCTCGGGAGGGGGCGTGGACGTGTAGTACGGGGTAGCGCCCTGACACTTGGCTCATCCTTATTCTTTTTTATAGTGACAAACTTTGCAGTTTGGGTCATGAGCGGCATGTACAACCATACGTGGGCGGGATTAGTGCAGTGCTACACGTTGGCAATTCCATTCTTCCGGGGTACCGTAGCTAGTGATATCGTGTATACTGCTGCACTCTTCGGAGTCTTTGCTGTAGTCCGGTTCATGGCACGTGGCCACCTTAAGCCAGCGGCTCAGAACGTATAACTATACCGGGTTAGCCAAGATCTTCATTGCATGACTGTTTGCATGGTTACTCTATGAGTATCAGAAGACTATAATGAAACCCATGAGAATGGGTGTGTATATTAAGCTGGTGATAGTATTGACGCTAAAGGGTGCTGCAGGTATACGGCAATGATTAGGACTAAAAAGACTGAAGTTCACTATGGCTTTCGGCCGGGAACGCAGCCGGTCGTGGTCAAGCAAAAGAAATTACCACGAGCCGGTATTTATAGCGGCAGTTTCGACCCAGTCCACGCTGGGCACATAATGTTTGCATTACATAGCCAGAGTATCGCCGGATTGGACTGCGTATATTTTGTACCCGAGCGTCGCCCCGAGAAAGACGGTGAACCTGAGCACTATGTACATCGCAGTGTTATGTTGCACAACGCGCTGCAGCCATATGAGCAGTTTCGGATGTTTGAGTTGCCAGATGCACATCTCACCGTCCGGAGTCTGCACCGCATGCTGAGCGCGTTGCCCGAGGCGGAATATAGCCTACTTACAACGGCTAGCGAGTTACTGTGGCGCGAAGGCAGCCTGCCGATCCTATATCAAAAACTTCCTTTGATTGTTGCTGTAGCATCACATACCCAAGTTGCTGAGGTCTTAGCACGGTTAGCTAAAGAGAAGCATCCCATACAGAGTCTCACATTTGTTGACATTGGAACGAAACGCGTTACTTCAGCTACTGTGCGCATGAGTATTCGCACGGGTCGGCCGGTGCAGGGTATCTTGCCAAGCGTATGGCGCTATGCTCGCAAGCAGTGGCTATACTTGCCGCCTATCCACCGTTGATATAAGTGCGTGGTATCCAAAGTTGACGAAGCGTAAGTGTTTTGCTAAACTCAACTTAATCTAGGCGCAAGCGAGAGCGCTCAAGAGACAAAAAGTTACAAACATAAAACAGTGCACAAGCATCATTTTGCGAGGGGTGTTAGTAGTGTACTGGGAGACAAAAACGTGCCCATAACTGTAAAACTTGCGCACAATAGAAAAGTTGTTGTGCCAGTTCATGTGCGGCGGCCAAGCTGGCAGCAGTATATCGTATACTGACAGTCCGGTCGTAGACATAAAACAAGGCTACACGATTTGCGTAGCCTTTTTTATAATCGGCGTAGCTAGACTCCGCTAAAACCTAAAACGCATAGGTATATGGTCAAGCGTAGGTATGCTCGTTATTTTGTATTCTTGAGTGCGGCGTTAATGACTGAGCTGAAAGCAGCAACGCTGGGCCCGCTACTGTTGATCAGTTTGGTGTTAGGAACGTATTTACCATTCAGGAAGAATGTAGGCGTAGCTTCTTGCTGGCCGGTATTGTTAAAGGCTGCAATATCGGCCTGTATACGGTCGTTTACCGTACTACTGGCGAAATCTTTCTTAAACTGCGTAAGGTTTAAGCCAAGTTGGGAAGCGTACGTCCAGAAGTACGGATCCGGGTTGCTACTGGTTGACCACTCCTGCCAGTTCTGCGGGGCGTACAACGTGTTGTGCATTTGCCAGAACTTCCCTTGAAGTGATGCGGCTTCGGCAGCACGGGCGCCAGCTAGGGCGTTGGGGTGGATCTGGGTAAGCGGCAAATTGCGGAACTGGAACTTAATCAATTTCGCGTACTTTTGCTGTACCTGTGTCACGGTAGAATAGTAGCTCTCGCAGACAGGGCATTCGTAATCGCCATATTCCACCAATGTTACCTTACTGGTCAGGTCACCTATAACATGGTTAGTCGGTTTTGCATTTGTTGTGTTGTTATTACCTGATTTGTTGCTATGGAATACTAAAATGCCCCCAAATATAACTACAATGAGAGCTATGATCCCCCAAAAACGCTTGTCCATATATCCCAGTTTACTCCATTAACTTTACTATCTATAGTACCACAAAATGATTTTTCTAACCTCGTAAGACGCTTTGCATTACGCAGCGTCCATCGTAAGATAGGATTATGCTTAATTTTGTTCTTGGCTTAGTACTTGCAGGCGTTGCCGTTACGATATGGACGCTAGAGCGTACCTACCAGCATATGCCTCGGCATGAAATGAAGCGGCAGGCACGGAATGGCGATGAAGTAGCTCGGCTATTGTATAGAGCGGCGGCATACGGTACAAGTCTACGCGTGCTGTTGGGCGCGGCCACTATCGTGTTTGCGACCATTGCACTAGTGCTTTTAGTCCAAGTGCTTGGATCCGTCTGGGGGGTATTGGTAACGCTAACGGTGCTGGGTGTGTGTGTCTTTGTTTTTACGACGGATGACGGGTCAATTACTACCAGACTAACGCTTGCTAAATGGGCGACGCCAACCATTTCGTGGTTACTCGAGTGGTTGCAGCCAATGTTAGCGACGGTGGTCCGCGTTGTTAATGAACGCCGCCAAGTACGTGTACATACTGGCCTATATGAAAAATCTGACGTTGTTGCGCTACTGGAACGACAAAAAAACCAAGTAGATAATCGTATCTCATTGAGTGAAATTGATATGCTGGAGCATGCACTAACATTTGGCGACCGGCTTGTGGGCGACGTACTGATTCCGCAGCGAGCAGTTCATAGTGTGGCCGCAAGCGAACACATTGGTCCGGTGCTGATGGATGAATTGAGTAAGAGTGGTCATAGTCGTTTCCCAGTGTACGATCAAGACCGTGGCAATATTGTGGGGATCTTGTACCTGCATGAACTGGTGAGTAGACGGCAAACGGGTACAGTTGCCGACGTGATGAGTCATAAGCTAACATACGTCCACGAAGATTTTACACTCTATCAAACATTGCAGGCATTTCTACGAACCAAACAGCAGCTATTTTTGGTGGTAAATGGCTTTGAGGAACTGGTGGGCATTATTACGGTTGAAGATATCGTAGAACAAATAATCGGTCAACCGATCGTTGATGAATTTGACAGGTACGATGATCTGCGTGCCGTGGCCGCAGCCACTGCGCGGCAAGAGCACACCGCGCACCAAAAGGACAAAAGTGAAGTCGAGAACCATGATAGTCCTGAAGTAACACAATCAGCTGAGGATTGACGGCACATATATACGAAGGTCATGCATCCATGCGAGTACAATAATCTACCGGCCTGCAGAGTGAGTAAAAGGGTGAATTTTAAAGGGGTAGGTGGTACAATACCATCGATGGTATGGCTCAAACGGAATATGAATCCACGGGTCGGCAAGTAACAGCCGGCGCTGCTATTTGTGCATTCGACCCACTTTCCAAAGCCTCTACTCTAATATAACCAGGAAATTCTTATGAGAACATTTATGGCCGATACGATCGGTAAGGTGGGTGAAGTAGTCACTGTACAAGGCTGGGTAAACTCACGCCGTGATCACGGCGGCCTGATTTTTATAGACGTGCGCGACCACACTGGTGTGGTGCAACTGGCCATTCGTCCGGAGCAAGCCGAAGCGTTTGCACTCGGTGAACAGCTGCGCGACGAGTTTGTGATTAGTGCTACCGGTACGGTACTACAGCGCGAAGAAAGCTTACGTAACCCAAGTATTGTCACTGGTAATGTGGAAATTAAGGTCGCTGAACTACGGATTCTGAATCGCTCTGCGCCACTGCCTATACAGATTCAAGGTGACGCTGTAGCGAATGAAGAACTACGATTGAAGTATCGCTTTTTGGACCTGAGACGTCCCAAGATGCAAGAACGCCTGAAGCAGCGAGCCCAATATTACCGTATCATGCGTGAGTATATGGATGCTCACGACTTTATCGAAGTTACGACGCCGATCTTGGCTAACAGCAGCCCTGAGGGTGCTCGTGACTTTTTAGTGCCAAGCAGGGTGCACCCTGGCAAGTTCTATGCCTTGCCTCAGGCGCCACAGCAGTTTAAGCAGCTGCTAATGGTAGGTGGCGTGCCGCGATACTACCAGATAGCTACTTGTTTCCGGGATGAGGACCCTAGAGCTGACCGGCTGTATGGTGATTTTTACCAGTTAGATTTAGAGATGTCGTTCGTAGAAGAAGGTGAAGTGGTACGCACGACCATAGAGCCGCTCATTAAAAAACTGGTAAGTGAGTTCGCGGGCAAGGAACTACTTACTGACGACATTCCACGCATTCCATATGCAGAGGCTATGGAGCGCTACGGAACTGACAAACCGGACCTGCGCTTTGGTATGGAACTAGTGGAGCTGACCGAAGTAGTGAAAGACACTGAATTTGGCGTGTTTAAGAATGCCGAATGTGTCAAGGCAATATGCGTGCAGGGTGCCAGTAGTCTCAGTCGTTCGCAGATTGATCACTTCACCGAAGTTGCCAAGAGTGAGGGCGCTGGCGGCTTGGCGTACTTGACATATAAAGACGGGGATGTGCAGTCACCGATTGCAAAGTTTCTGAAGCCTGACGAGTTGGATGCTATTAAACAAGCCCTGCATGCGCAAGATGGCGACATAGTGTTCTTTGGAGCTGACACTCGAAATGTAGTTAACAAAGTACTGGGCCGGCTACGCAATGAGTTTGCTACGCAGTTTAATCTGAAAGACCCGGATGTTATTGCTCTGGCTTGGATTGTTGATTTTCCGTTTTACGAGCGGGACGAAAAAACCAGCAAGTTGGACTTCGGCCACAACCCATTTAGTATGCCGAAAGGTGGCCTGCAGGCCTTGGAGACTGAAGACTACTTAGGTATTATTGCCGACCAATATGATATGGTGATGAACGGCTATGAGATTTGTTCCGGCGGCGTACGCAATCATAGCGCGGAGATTATGTACAAAGTGTTTGGGATACTTGGATTCAATGAGCAATATGTAGATGAGCGCTTCGGCGGCATGATCAACGCGTTCAAGTACGGTGCGCCACCGCACGCTGGCTGTGCATTTGGTATAGATCGCATGTTTATGGTGCTGGTAGGTGAAGAAAACATTCGGGAAGTGGTTGCGTTCCCTAAAAATGGCAGTGGTGTTGATGCTATGATGCAGTCGCCGAATACAGTAGAAGTGATGCAACTTGATGAACTGAATCTCCGTATTATTGAACATTAGCGGCGTCTTGTAACCGTTGCAGGCTCATCGTAAGGAGTATCCCAAAGGCAATCTGAAATATGATTTCTGTTTGGAGCAGGAATCCGTGCGTTGGCGCTAAATAGATAGCCGATAAAATACCTGCGGTACATTCTATGACAATCAGTAGTACGGCCCACCATATATATCGCAGTCGTTGCACCAGATATATACTAAGGAGTAATTGCAGTGAGAACAATGCTGATCCGCTGCCAGTATGTACGTAGTCAACCCACGCGCCTGCAGTGTAGGGTGTGAAGGCTAGCAGAATAACTAGTGGAATATAGATCTGGAGGGCGGTGCGTACTATACGCTCGTTTACGGGGAGCTCTGCCAGTATTCGAGTTGTAAAATAGGTGGCACCGAGAAGTGCAAAAGCATATAACGGGAATGTTTCTCGAAAGGTTCCGTAGTAGCTGATGCCGTTATTAGTGGTTAAACCGGCAGGCTTAAGCATAGCGCAGACAGCTAGTCCGATATACAGACAAACTTGTCCGAAGAGACCGTACATAGTCGCTAGTTTCACACTAGCAGTATAGCGCCACGACTATCGGGCATGCGAACGGTGTCGTGTTAATTGATCACCCTGGCAATTGCGGGAACCAAACGTTCGTCAAACATACTAGGGATGATTTCCTCGGCTGATGGGTGTGCAACAAGACTAGCGATAACTTCTGCGGCAGCAATCTTGTGGGTGTCGGTGATTTGGTGTACATGGTTGTCAAGAGCCCCACGGAAAATGCCAGGGAATGCTAACGAATTATTGACTTGGTTAGGGAAATCGTTGCGACCGGTCGCAACGATAGCGGCGCCGCCGGCTTTGGCGACATCAGGAAGAATTTCTGGGTCAGGGTTTGCCAGCGCGAAAAGTATAGGGTCTTTCGCCATAGTACGTACCAGGTCTTCGTTCAGGAGGTTCGGTGCCGATGTAACGCCGATAAAAATATCTGCGCCGGCCAATGCGTCTGCAAGTGAACCAGAAATATCGGTGCGATTCGTGAATTCCAGCAGCCGTAGCTTAGACTCGTTCAAATTAGCACGATCACGACTCAGTATGCCGGTGCTGTCAACGGCAACTATGTGCGGGTTGGCGTATATATGGAGCAACTTTGCAATGGCGACGCCAGCAGCGCCAGCGCCAGCTATAACTATATTGCAGTCTCCCAGGCTACGATTGGTAAGTTTACACGCATTTATAAGACCGGCCAGTGCCACAACGGCAGTACCATGTTGGTCATCGTGCATGACAGGAATCGGGAGTAGTTTCTTGAGACGCTCTTCGATCGCAAAGCATTTTGGTGCGCTAATGTCTTCCAGATTTATTGCACCAAAGCTTGGTGCGATAGCTTGTACGACTGTTACAATTTCGTCGGGTGTGTGTACATCGAGCACGATAGGTACACTATCTATGCCGCCAAAATGTTTGAACAGCATAGATTTTCCTTCCATGACCGGCATGGCACCCTCGGGACCGATATCGCCCAAGCCAAGCACGGCTGAACCGTCCGAAATGACTGCTACTAGGTTGTTTGTCCAGGTGTATTCGGGTAGTTTGCTATGGTCCGCCGCGATTACCCGACTGACGTGTCCGACGCCGGGGGTATAGTATGCGCTCAGTTTTTGTTTAGTGAGCTCAGGATCACGAAGTGCCGTCGTAAGTTTGCCGCCAAATTTTTTGTGTAGTTCTAATGCTAGTTTATTTATATCCATTGCACTAGTATATACTGCGGAACGTAACTTTTTCGTAAGATAGGCGTGAAACGTCGAGGGTGGTCCGTGTAGTAAGTAGTATGGGGTATTGTATGTATATGGGTGCGTGGTTGTTTCGTTAAACGGTCCAAACAGGAGGTATGCAAGGTAGTAACTTGTCTGAAGGTCTAGGGTTTTTCACTTCGTATGCTAGATTTTACCTTTTCAACGGCTTTTAGAAGTGCGGCTAACTCTTGCTCACTACGAGCACTTATTTCTTGGAGTCGTTGCTGCAGGCGATATTTTCTAGTAGCGGGTGTGTCGTGTACTGACGTCAATGGATGTCTATTCTGTTTCATGACTGGCCTCTGGAGAATTTACGATGTTCAAGGTAATCGATACACAATGATTGAATCTTTGGAAGATACAGTGTTATATAATACCTACAATTTGTAGTATACCAGGAGTAACATCGGTCAAAGTGTGCTTTTCGTCACAGATACAACAATGCTGTCCGGCCTCCGGTTAGAACGCTACATGGAAACTGTGTCGTACTTGGGTTATCCGAGTTTTCTTGATGACATAAGTCTGGAGTCTTGGCTCTGCCTCCTGCTGCAAAATTACTGTACGGCAATGCGAACAGAAGGTGCATGTGCGGCAGACCAGTCAGTCATTTCTAATAAAATTATGCAACCGTAAAATCATTATGGCCTCGCGCGTTGATATAGACGATGGGTCTTGTGTTGCAATATGTCCGGTATTGTATGCGATCGTAGCCGTATCTAATATAGCGGGGGTATAATTATAGCCATGGCTACGCGTCCATCCCCCACCAGCAGATATGACCAATATGACGGCCCAGACGCCTTAAATGAGCATATGCGTAATCCGGGTGATCCGGACGGTGTTGTCGCCGAGGAGTTGCGTCGTAGGCAGTCACAAGGCCACCCTGAGCCGCCACATTCACCAGAGGTGCACTATCGGATTAAAAAGCATCACCTGCGCAAGCCGAACATACATTGGAATGGTATACTCGGCGCATTGCTTATACTGGCGGCGCTGGGTGCCGCATATTGGATGGGGTTTCAGCGGGCATCAAACCCACCAAAAAGTCTGATAAGTAAACCCAAAATACAGCACGGTCGAACAGCAGGCGCAGTAGCGGCCCCTATGACGCATTATGATTCCAGCATATATGCAATTGGCATAAGTTATCCTGACAATTGGATAATCTCCGATACGCCAGCAAAACTCACGATAACGTCGCCAAACTACAATATGACAACCGTAGGCGGTAAGACGGTGGGACATATTATAATAACCCTGCAAAACCAACAGAAAACCGTGCCCGGTTTTCCAGCGGGTGGCGCTACGGCCAGCCTAGAATCTACCAAACTCACGTACACGAACCCTACGGCCAACGTGCAACGCGCACAGACATACGTGAGCTATCTGGACTTTGGTGGTATTAATGGTATAGACGCCATCTACCTTACCGGTAACTATGGCTACAAAAAAGGTCAAGTGGTACCCATGAGTGACGTTGCAAAAGGTGATCCGCTGATAAGCGTAACATTCGCTACATGTAGCGTGAGCTACTGCACTAAGGGTACTCCTACGCCTATTACTCTGCAGACACAGAGTTGGGCTACGGCTACATTCAAGAGCACAATTATGAACATATTGCAGTCACTGACAGTCCAGTAGTATATCTCGCGTATGAAGTTTGCTATAGTATCAGGCAAGGATAAGCGAGATGGCGGACACAAACGAACCAAAACCTATGCATGATCTTTTTAGGCGGTCTAAACCGGGGACCGCTCCCGAGTTAGGCAATGGTACGTCTACTTCTGTCACACCCGACGTCTCAGTGACACCTATGGTATCCGAATCTGATGATCCAGTGGTAGATGCCGCCGTGACGGACATCATTAAATCTGATGCTGATGAGGCACTTAAGATCCAAGACCAAGAGGCTGAAGCAGCCGTCATACCCCCTCTAAGTAGGAGACAACGCGTAAAGACGTGGCTGAAGCGGCCGCGCGTGTACTTCTCTCTAATCGGTATAGGGTTGTTGGCGTTGGCTATACTTGGTGCTATTCCGTCTACGCGGAATAATATTGCTGGCTTACTTATGGAAGCATCGGTTACGGTGACCGTAGTAGATAGCAAAAGCGGCGCGCCTGTAAGCGGCGCAACCGTACAGGTTGGCGGTGTGACCGCTGAAACTGGAGTTGGAGGTAACGCTACGTTGCGAGTGCACGCTGGTAACCGTGTCCTGCGAATTAGCAAACAGTACTACAAGAACGTTACGCGGACTGAGCTAGTCGCGCTCACGGGGAGTACCTTTACGGCAAAATTGGTAGCGCTTGGCCATAAGGTTCAGGTAAAAGTCGTAAACAAGCTCACGGGCAAACCAGTCAGCGATGCTGATGTCTCTGTTCATGGTACTACGACTAAAACAAGCGCCAATGGTACTGCCACGGTAGTACTTGCTTCAAGTGCTTCTACGCAGTCAGCTAGTGTTAGCGTGGGGGGTTATAATACCACCAAAGTAAACATTATCGCGGGGGGCGTCTTAGCGCAGAATACTTTCAGTGTAACGCCAACGGGAAAGTTGTACTTTCTCTCAAATCTGAGCGGTCTCATAAATGTCGTTAAGACAAATTTGGATGGGTCAGACCGCCAGGTAGTACTGCAGGGCACTGGCAATGAAGACCCCAATACTATGGAGCTCATGGCGTCGCATGACTGGAAATATCTTGCGCTGGTCGCGAAGCGTTCCGGCGGTAATGCCGACGTGTATCTCATTAATACTACAAATGGTGATAGCCTTACTACTATTGATAATACAAACGCTACATTTCACATTGTTGGCTGGAGTAACGACCATCTTATATATAGTCTGGTACAGAATAATGTACCTGATTGGCAGACTGGCCAAAGTGAACTTAAGAGCTATGATGCGACAACCGGTCGAGGCTTAGTACTTGATCAGACACAGGCAACAGGCACTGATAGCAATAACTATGTGAAGCAGACGTTCGGTTCGGCGTATATCATGGGGGACCAGGTCATTTACGCTAAGAACTGGCAGGGTGGCACATCTGCGGCCGGTCAGCTAGCGTCAGCGTCTGCTACACTTGACAGTATTAATGTCGATGGTTCCGGGCACACGGTCATAAAGACGTTTGGTATACAGAGCGGTTCAACGCCGGCGACCCCATATATCGGTCTTACCTTGCAGCTATACGAGCCAGGTGTGTTGCATATTATGTTTCAAGGAAACACTAGCAACGGCTACTATAGCTATACCAATGGACAGGTGACTGCTGATAGTGCGCTCAATGACAGCAACTTCTACCAAACATCCAACCCCGCGTATTATCTGTCTCCATCCGGGCAACAAACCTTCTGGGCGGATCAGCGTGACGGTAAAAATACGTTACTCGTGGGTAATCAAGATGCCGGTGGCCAAAAACAGGTTGCCTCACTGAGCGATTATAGTCCGTACGGATGGTTTACCGATAACTACCTCTTAGTTTCTAAAAATGGCGATGAGCTATATATCATGCCAACAAGTGGTGGCACCCCGTACAAAGTGACCGACTACTACAATCTACCCACCGTGAATAGTGACTACGGCAGTTTATAAATGCGCTAAGAAGCACGTGTCGCCACTGGGGTTATCTCAGTTCGCAAATAGTAATGCGGCCGTCGGTTTGTAAATGGCCACGCCACGCCCGATTCCGTAACGAAAACGGCTGGTTAACTACAATGGTTTTGCTGCCGGATAGTTTTTGAGCGTGCCGTAAGTCGCGTACAATTTTACGGCGCTCACTATTGGTGTCGGGATCGATCATGTGGGTAAGTTGCGCATTATGTCGTATTGGCGCAAAACCAACATCTTTGCTAGCTGCGCCAACCCATAGATAAGCGTTTGGGCTATGCTGCTGTGGCTGGTAAAAACGTCGCCAGAAATGAACATCGTTGACAAGCTTTTGCGTTAACTTAGGATCGGCCGCCCAGAAGCGCACGTGGTGCCGGCGCACGTGACTACCGGGTATGCCTACTTCAAAGCTAAGGTCTTGCTTTCTACCAAACAGGTACAGGTGACTCATAGGTGCGCTTGGGTATACTTGTCCTAAGACCGTTGTTATGATTTGCCGCAGAACGTTGAGTGGTGAATGGCGGTCGGCCAGGTGCCAACCTGCTGCATGCATAGCCTCAATGACCTGGGTGTGTGTACCAATTAGGGCGATGTTTATAGGATCACTCGCAAAGCCGTCTGGCGTCGTACAGTACAGTGGCACGTGAATGGGGTTATAGAATAGGCGATAGACGCGGAACAATATCGGGATTATGCCGTATGCCATAACCACATACGTACTGAATAATGCCAGTGCTACTGGTACGCGGTTCTCAAAGAAGGGAAATACCCTCCAAACTGCCAAGTATACAAAAAATACACCTACCAGTAGCACTGCCAGGCGTTTCGCTATGCGTGTTAGGAGCGGCATCATGTGGGTGGTCGTCTCATCTACTTTGCTATATCATACCAGCCATGGAGATCGACACTCAATCGAAGCAGGCCTTTATCGATACATTGTGGGAATTCTATGCTCATGGTAGACGGGCTGACCTACCATGGCGCCAGCCAGAGCCTAATGGCAGCTTTGACCCATATAAAATTATGGTTAGTGAGCTAATGCTTCAGCAGACACAGGTAGCTCGAGTGGTTGCAAAGTACAAAGTATTTTTGCAGTATTTGCCGGACGTAGATACCCTTGCACAGACAGAGCTGGGCGACGTACTGCGCATCTGGCAAGGGCTAGGATATAACCGCCGTGCCAAGTTCTTATGGCAGGCGGCTCAGGTAATAACAAGTCTTGATCTTTTCCCTGAATCCCCTGAAGCATTACTAAAATTGCCTGGGGTGGGCGTAAATACGGCGGGGGCAATAGCCGCTTACAGTTACAACTATCCTGCGGTGTTTATTGAAACGAACATTCGTACCGTATATATCCACCACTTCTTTCCAGACTGTACCGATGTATCCGACAAAGCCATCTTGCAGCTTGTTGTGCAGACGCTTGATTACGAAAATCCACGCGAGTTTTACTGGGCACTTATGGATTATGGCAGCCATCTGAAGGCTACGATAGGTAATCTCAACACAATAAGTAAACAGTATGTCAAACAGTCTACGTTTCATGGTTCGCGCCGCCAAGTGCGCGGCAAGGTCATTCGTGCGCTGAGTATTGAGCCGCACACGTTACGTACACTGCAGGCAGTCATACAAGACGAGCGACTTGGTTTAGTATTACGCGATCTATTGCATGAGGGCATGATTCGAAAAAGCGCTGGCAAGTATTCCTTATAGGTACATAACACGGATGAGCTAGCCAGGTGTAACGGGTCGGAAATCTACCGTTAAAATGGTACAATTTGGTGTGATGAACGTAAAGCCAGAGCCGGCCAAAGCTAAACCTGTGCTCAACAACAGTAAGAAGGCGTAACGATTGGTATGAGAGTATTCACCAGTATTACTGACCCTGAACTTATAACGCTTATACAAAAAGGCGCTGTGGGTGTATTGCCCACGGATACGGTGTATGGATTAGTGTGTAACGCTGCGAACCCGGCATCTGTCAAGCGGTTGTACGAGCTGAAAGCACGTATAAATAAACCCGGTACGGTTATTGCCGGCAAGGTGCAGCAACTGATTGATCTGGGCCTGCGTGCTCGATACCTAAAGGCTGTTGAGCATTTCTGGCCAAACTCACTCAGTGTCATTGTGCCATGTGATCCGGAACTCCAGTATTTGGATTCAGGTAAGGGTCTGGCAGTACGTATACCTGCGCATGCTATCGTGCACACATTGTTGCTACAGACCGGGGCACTCCTCACGAGTAGTGCGAACCAGCCCGGACAGCCAACAGCAACGACACTTGCTGAAGCACAGAGCTATTTTGGTGACTCAGTAGACTTTTATGTCGATGGTGGTACGATAGCTGATCATGCACCCTCAACGGTTGTTCGCGTGGTTGATGACGTTGTTGAAGTACTGCGGGTGGGGGCAGTAAAACTCGATGAATATGGAAGGATTATAACCAATGACCTTTGACGAATACCAGAAACTCTCAAAGAGCACTGCACAGTACAGTGAATTTGTGCCTCCGTGGGTGTATTTAGCACTCGGCCTTGCTGGCGAAAGCGGTGAGGTTGTCGATAAGCTTAAAAAGGTTGTACGCAATAACAATGGTACGTTCTCAGATGAAGCAAAAATAGAGCTACAAAAAGAGTTAGGCGACGTGCTGTGGTATGTTAGCCAATTGTGCGAGGAACTGGGATTCTCGATGGATGAGGTAGCCCGTATAAATCGTGCCAAGCTGGTTGATCGTAAGGAGAGAAACGTTATACAGTCCCGTGGTGACAACCGGTGAGTACTGTAGTCGAACACATTGAAGATACGCAAAAAAAATTATAAAATATTCTTATCATGGAGAAGGAGCCAAGGGGGCTAGGCCTGGGTACAATCAACCCAGACGACCCCAACAAAAAAAAGACACGTAAAAAGTCCGGGATCGGGATGAATGCTCCTGGACCGGTTCGTGACAGCAAAGAGCCGGATAGGGAGCGGCAGGGCCAGCAGGAACCTAGTGAACTCGGAGGGGCCTTGGCGAGACTAGTCGTAAAAAAGGGTACCGACGGTGGCGAACACGCTGAAACTGATAAACACGAAACGGGTAATAATGAATCATCCGACATAACTCCCCGAGAAGCCCAATTCGAGGTAGCTGACAACGCATCCTCGCAAGATCGTACCGGTGACTATGACGTCGGCCTCAACGAACAAGCAGATGAGCCGCACCTACGGCCGAATAGTGCCGAAGTCATAGACTTGCGAAACGGCATAGTGGAAGGCGAAATATCTTGGAGCAACGTGTCGTCGGGGCCTCCGGAAGAAAACATTGATAATTCTGAAGGACAAGTTGCAGTCGATCAAACGGGGCAAGCGCAGCATTCTGAACAATCCGGGCGTGAGTCTACCAGTAATGAGCCACTAGAGGCATCACCGGCAACGGGTGGTGGTAACGGTAATATCCCACCAGAACCGCCAGAGGCGTCGTCTACATCCGCTGGGCAACCGCCAGAACGTCCCGGAAGTGCTATGCCTGACGGTCCAGGATTGCCGCCATCGTACTACGAATCTGCACAAGGTACTACTACGTTTGGCAGCCAAGCAGCAGCAACTACAGCTGGCGAAACAATTACCAAGGATGATTTAGAGGATGCGGTGTATCGGGCGACCAAGGTTGGTCAAAATCGTGGGGTGCTTGCAGGGCTACTCGCTGGCGCTGGCTTTGAGCATATTCGGCATAGGAGACGCGAAAAGAAGGCGGAAAAGCGATACAAGGCACAAGACAAAAAAAATCAGGCCAATCAGCAAGCATACAAGTTCAGTCTCGAAGAACAGCAACGGCAAAAACATGCGGTGGAACGTCGTTTAGCAAACGCGGAACGTAATCTTGCTGGCACGGAGCAACGGCTTAAGGATGCAATGCAGACGAATCAAACTATGGGAGAAGTGCGGCGACAGACTGCTGTCGAAGAGCATCCTCTGCCACTCGGTACTGAGCGACGTTTTATCGATACGTTGCATCAAAAAGAGCGATCTGGTGTAGTGCCAGAACAACCGGATACAGCCGATCAGCAAGCTACCGTTCCGTCCGACCGTCGCAGGGAATCCAGCGCCTGGCATAGTATAGAGGTTGACGCGAAAACAGGTAAACCAGTTGAGACGCCCACGTTCCAATATGGACGGGAATATTACCGTGAGCGTGCGTCAGAGAAGCGGCCTGTGCAGCAACGCCACGCTGCGGCTGGTGAAGCCATGCTGGCTGCGGCTATAGCCGCTGGACAGCAGAGTTCCGCCACATCAGGTAAGGACAACGCGGCGTCATTGCTAAACGTACCAAGTGCGACAATGCAGGGGCCGCCTCCGTCGCAAGCGAAACAGAATGCGCCGAAGACGACATCAAGGGATCTTGTGAGTGCTAGCCGAACCAGTGCGCCCTTGTGGCCGTGGATCTTGGCACTTCTCGTTGTTATTATGTGCCTGGTCCTGATTCTACGGTAGTTAGCATACTGATGGCGATACGTACGTTATGTTATCGAACGAATGCTTCACGAAGCCACTCATCAAGGCTATTACCGCCCCCGGCACTTAAGCAGAGTACTGTATCACCCGCTTCAAGGTGCTTGATGATAGCCATACGCAATTGAGAGTCTAGCCGTGCGGCATCAGTGATGGTTTGAGTCCGAGCGCTGAGTAATAGCTTTAAGTCGTCTGGGGTTAGAAGCTTAAGCGATTCGTCTTCGCGGGCCAGGTAGCTTGGGACAATATACAGGTGTTTGACGCCGTCAAATAAGTGCTCTAGCTCTTCCTTGATAAAGTGTTGTCGGGTATTGTGCAGACCTTCATACACGACCACGACATTTTGTCTGGCAACCTCCTGGGCTAACTGCAGAGCCCCACGTATTTTGGGCGGGGTATGGGCATAATCGGTGTACAGGCCAGGCACTAGCTCTTCGAAGCGACGTGAAATGCCAGGAAATGCATTGATGTGCCGTAGTAGCTCATCAAAAGGTACGCCAAGTAAGGGTTGCAACGCGCGTACAGCTAGCCAGGCGTTTTGCCTATTAACAATGCCTGGCAGGGTAATCACGGTGTTTATGGCGGGGTTTGTCTCGTCGAGTAGTGTTTGCGTGCTGTTTGGCGTCAGGTTGAGCCGATCGGCGTCTAGCTGCCACAAGACAGCTTGTTGGCTTTGCTCAAGAAATTCGCGGAAGGCTGCTGTGTACGCTTCACGCGTGGGGTAACTATCCGGGTGGTCCCAGTCTATACCCGTTATGAGGCTCACGTATGGTTCAAAACTTAGGAAGTTGCGGTCAAACTCGTCAGCTTCATATACGAAATATTGAGCGTTTTGTGCATAGGCGCCCATGTCGGCAAAGCTACTTTTTGCCGGCAAAATGTAACTGAGCGGTACACGCAGTTGCTGTAGCAACCATACGGCCATAGCGGTGGTAGTGGTTTTGCCATGCGTACCGGCGACGGCAATAAGGCGCATTTTTTTGTCAGTGATAATCTGTTTGATCAATGCATCACGCTTGCTCATACGAATGTTTTGCTCGGTGCAGTACGTAAATTCCGGTGCATCGGGCTGCTCTATACCTACTGCTGATGAGTACACATACCAATCTATTGGTGTGCGTTCATGTACGGCTGCGATCTGTTTTGCTGACTGGCCGATATGTATATCTGTGATGCCGTGTGTTCGTAGGTGAGTAAGATACGGCGAGTCTTGCTTGTCAGACCCTGAGACTGTATAACCGGCTTGCTTAGCAACCAGGGCAAGTGGTCCTATACCTGCTCCGCCAATGCCGGAGAAGAAAATATGCATAGTGGCAGTGTATCATTGCTACTCATTTGTTTCATAAAATACGACCGTTGTGAAATTTTAATAGAAGGTCTTCGCACCGACATGAGTGACGTGGGGTATAATCGTAGGTAATATGAATAAGCGGCATCTGCATCATGTATGGCGAATCTACCGTCAGGTAAAACCATGGTATTTCATTGCGGCGTTCGTCCTCTTCGGGACTATGAGTTTAGTCAGTCTGCGTCACAATAACGAGCAGATGATCCATTTACGCAATGCAGTGTATGCAGCCGATAAAGCTAATGGAAATGTGGAGGGTGCGTTGCGCCAGTTGCGCATATACATCTATAGCCATATGAACACCGGCTTAGCAAGTGGCCCAGACGCCGTTTATCCGCCAATACAACTCAAATACACCTATGAACGGCTGCAGAAGGCGCGAGAGAACGCCCTTAGCCAAGGTGACAGCACGTTATATACTGCAGCTCAAAATTATTGTGATAATCAGACGCAGGTCGGTAGCCAGGTTATAGCGTGCATACAACGGTATGCCGCGGAGCATGGTGCACCCCTTGCACCTGTTCCCGCTAGTCTATACGAATTTGATTTTACTGCGGCCAAATGGTCATTTGATATGGCCGGGTGGAGCTTGATCTTTACCGGTTTGTCACTGCTAGGATTCCTGATCTCTGCCCCATACCATTGGTGGGCGAAGAAGTACCTGTCTTAAACCGATAATAGCTTGCAGACAAGGTAGGCTTACCTCTCATTGCACCCAAGCCAATGTGTTTGAAAATAATCTTGTGATACGGGTTGTGCGGCCAAGCAACGTTTCCGCAGCCTTCATGCCGTGGTGAATCCTGTCTCTTCAAACTCGCGTGTCTTCTGGATTACTGTATCGAGCGCAACTCGGCTCAGGCCTACACCGTGGCCACCTTTGTTAGTCTGAACAAGTTCAACATGTTTAGCCGCGCCACTTACTTCCATCTGCTGTCTAATTCTCGCTGTTCGAAAGGCAAGATCTTGCTTATCGCTTAACACCAGTACCGGTACGCCGCTTTCAGAAACGGCTGCTAATACTGATCCTATATCTACATAAGCGACGGCTCGTTGATCTGGTCGGTCGCGCTGTTGCTTTGCGATCGCTTTTACCCTCGGTAATGTGGCAATCATTCCTGCCGCAATCGTATCGGACTTACGCGCTCGTCTTTCATTGCGACCCTGTTTGATTGCATCTACATGCGTTTGTAGGAACGAGCGGTCATCTAGGCCCGCCGAGTCAACCAACACTAAGCGAACTCTAGGTACGGATGAGGCATGGTTCTTAGCGGATGTTACTAATTCGTTAGCAAGCAGTACTGCTCTAGGCCCGCCAGCCGACTCAGCCACGATGAGCATCTCATCCACACGCATCTTATCCACATCATTGAGGTGAGCGATCATGCGTAAAAGATCATCGGTACGTTGTATATCAAGCTCAGGTATTACCGCACCAGGACGATAGCCTCGCATGCCTGGTTTAACAGGTTTCGGGCTGGTGCTAGGTCTATTGTAATAGCGCAGCCCCATTACCTGCCGTTGGTCGTGTTGAGCCCAGTACAGCATGATGTGCTCTAGCTTGCGGTCACCGTTCATGCCCTGTATGTACAATAACGGCGCGACTGGCTCGTCTGTTGTCACATCAGTGCGTATGACCGATGGAGTAAAGCGTATGATCTCACCGAAGCCAATGTCATAGCGTTCTTCGCCACATGGCGGTAATTCAGTGGTGCCCGAAGGGGTGGGTCTCTCTACTCCGGATAGCTGCAGAGCCTCCATGCCAAGCCTAGGGGGCTTGTCTCCCAGTACAACTGACCCGCGCTCTTCTCCAGGTAATCGGTTGCTGTTGTTCACTGACATGCAGTTTTTTATCCCCTTTCCTGTGGTGGATCTTGTGACTGCATGGGCAATAATGAAACTGTCTCAATATCGCTCGCTCCTAAACAGTATAGCGATAGGGTAATTCGGAACTTATCTTCCGATTTCTCCGTGCACGGTAATCTCATCCTCTTGGTGTTAAACTCAGTGACATGTTCGGCTTCTGTACTGTATACGGGAATACCGTTAAGCAGGTTATGGTTTAGTGACGCTATTTTTTGGTCTGCGGATTGGCGTTTGTAGTGCCCGTAGTAGCACCCTGAGTCGCACTACTGCTGGCTTGTGTCTGGCTACTCACTTGCGAACAATTTGGTCCGTTCGGGTTTTGCTGCTGGAACTTCTGTATGCTGCTCACGACCTTACCTTTGTTCTGTAGATTCTCCCAGAAGGTAACTTGGCTATGGTTTATTACCATAGCATCATATGGATCATGTATCTGCTGACACCCCAGCTTGATCAATGAATAATTGCTGCTGCTCGTATTGGTACTTGTACTACCGTTCTGGGTAAGGTAATAGATATTTGTGAGGCGTACATATTGGCTGTTCAGCGCGGTGATCTTACCAAAGTATACCTGTCCATTGTTCAAGAAGACGGCTTGATATTTATTGGTGTCGACATACTGGCTCTCATTAGGTCTGTTAGTAGAAGCCTGTATGGTCATTAATGCTACACTGGCGACTAGTAGGCCTATGCTAACGAGCATGACACCGCTAAAGATTTGCATCCAATTCCAATTGCGTCTGTCTTCTTTGCCTACGCGAGAATCGCGTCCTCCTTTTGGTTCAGGAATGTGTGAAGTTTGAGGAGTGGGGTTTGGGCGGCCACTAACGGGCTGAGTTATTTGACGAAAATCCATTTCTTTATTAACCACCTTTAGCACTGATTAGTATCAACCATAAGTGTAATACAATTGATCTCTCTTCGGCAAGCTTTCGGAGCATTCTATTGGCTTTTTTATCGTGATACCTGTTGACAAACGAAAACGCACCAGAGTATGTTAGGGGTACTAACATTAGTCATAAGGGGAGATAAGCGTTATGGCATATAAGCACACGAACTCAAAGGGCGTCACGTACTATTTGAATAGCAAAGAAGTAACCCTCCGTGGTGGCAAGAAGCAGACTATCTACTACTTCTCCAAAGATGAGCGCCCTGAAGGTACTGACCTACCTGCTGGTTTTTCAGTTAATGAAAACCCGCGAAATGGCTTCCTGACCGTTAAGCGCGGTTAGCGCCAAACTGCACATTTGGTGTGGTCGTGGATATTTCGCAGGTTACGCTAGTGCATGCAGTACGGGAAAACATAAACATAAACACCCTGGAATACCAGGGTGTTTATGTTATGTTTGGTGATAGCTGGTCGTTGTGGTAGCATGTTAGCGAAATGAGCAAAAGTAATGAGCCGATTCTACGCGTCAAAAACCTACGAAAGCGATACGGCGATACGGAAGCTGTACGAGGTATTAGTTTTACCGTTAACAGAGGTGAGATCTTTGGTATATTGGGTCCCAATGGCGCTGGCAAGACTACAACATTCGAAATGATTGAAGCGATGCGGTCTATTGACAGTGGCGAGATAATCGTTGACGGTATTGATGTGCAGAAAGATCCATGGGCGGTGCGCCATATCATTGGCGTACAGCCACAATCCCCCTCGTTCCAAGATAAACAGAAATTATCTGAGATCATTGAGATGTTTGCTGCTACCTACGGCGAGCGCGTTAATACCCGTGAATTTTTAGATGACGTTGGCTTAGGTGACAAGGCGGGCGATTATGCCGAAAGTCTTTCAGGCGGTCAGCGACAGCGCTTAAGTATCGCTGCCGCACTAGTGCATAGCCAGATC
>JAJZCD010000040.1 GCA_021851735.1 bacterium
CCCAGTACCGGGGATCTGGCACTCATAGAAGACTGGCGCCGGTTAACAACCAGCGACCACTTCTACTATATGTGCACCAAGTATTTCAATGACGGTGATATCCATGCCTACTTCAGCCCGTATAAAACACCGTATGAGGCGTACATGAACTTTATGAACGCCTATCATGATCTTAAATTCCGTTTGGCGACGAAAGGCGTCGAGGTATAGGTTCTCTCGGGTGGGTAGCGCAAGTATTAATCATGATACTAGCTGTGGCAGATTGGTGTTTTTGAGCCACCGTAGTGTCTGTGTGAGCGATGCCTACGGGGGGCATGTATAATGGCACGTCCCGTTATGCTCGGTAATGGAAGCCTGACCGTAGGCTTAGATGAAAACGGGTTAGTACATGACTTCTACTACCCTTATGTAGGTCTTGATAATTTGACTACGGCGCGCAGCCTACCACACAAAATCGGAATTTGGGTTGACGGCATGTTTTCATGGATTTCGAGCGATGAGTGGAATATACAAGTTGATTTTGAAGATGAAGCGCTCGTAAGTGACGTACAGATGCACTGTGATCGTTTAGAGCTTACGCTGACGTTTCAGGATTTTGTTGATCATGAATTTAATGCATTTTGCAGACAGCTGACTATACATAACCTTGCATCTACTGACCGTGAGGTACGTGTTTTCTTCCATCAGGTCTTTCAGATCTCTCGTGCTGGTCGCAGTGATACAGCGCTATATGTGCCGGACGGCAATTACATACTCGATTATAAAGGCCGCTGTAGCCTGCTTATATACGCACAATGCGCTGGCGGTATTCAAATGGACCAATTCTCAGTTGGCAATTGTGGTATAGAAGGCAAAGAAGGCACTTGGCGTGACGCAGAAGACGGAGAGCTGTCTAACAACCCCGTTGAGCATGGCGGCGTTGATTCGGTAATACGATGTAGCGCTAATGTCAGTTCAGGTGCGAGCAAGGTCGTAGACTATTGGGTTATTGCGGCTGATGCACAATACGATGCAGAAAAAATCCATCAGCAGCTACTTGGCGTTGGCTTGTCTACACGTCTGAATGTGCTGCGGAAGTATTGGAGTGACTGGCTAGCGACGGCGGCTCCAGAAGTGTCAAAGCTAAAGCAGAATTATCAAGTTGCCTTACGTAAGTCCTTGATGGTCATCAAAGTACATACCGATAAGCGAGGCGGTATTATCGCCAGTTGTGATTCATCGATTTATAACTATGGCCGTGATTATTACAGCTACGTGTGGCCACGTGATGGGGCGTATGCCATGTGGCCGCTCATACGGCTGGGGTATACAGAAGAACCGCGCCGTTTCTTTAGTTTTTGCCGTGACATTCTACATCCTGATGGGTACTTATTGCATAAGTACCAGCCAGATCGGGCAATAGGAAGTACTTGGCACCCGCTTGTACATAATAAACATAGCGAACTCGCAATCCAAGAGGACGAAACGGCCAGTGTTATCTATATGCTTGGTGAATATTACGAAGCTAGCAAGGACGAAGAATTCGTCGAAAGCATGTATATCACGTTCGTACAACCAGCAGCAAACTTCATGGCAGACTTCCGTGACAAGGCTACTAAACTGCCACATGCCAGCTACGACCTATGGGAAGAAAAGTTCATAACAAGTACGTATACTACTGCCGTAACATATCGTGCGCTTCTGACTGCCGCTGACTTAGCTGATGCTTTTGAGTTTCCAGATGATGCCGCACACTGGCGTGATGCAGCAGAGGAGATTGCCTCGTGCTGCCATGTCTTTTTTGACGAGCATCGTGGAATACTACGCAAGGGTTTTTTGCTTCAAGATGACGGGTCATTGCAGTTCGATAATACGCTGGATCTTTCGAACGTGTATGGTGCGCTGATGTTTGCCACGAAGGCGTTTGGCGGTAAGGCAATTCGTAGCACGTTCGCAGTTATAGACAATGAACTTCTGAACTCGTCTCCATCTGGTGGCGCGCCACGATATGAAGGTGATCAGTATTTTGCTGCCGACCCTGGTTATAAAGGGAACCCTTGGTTTATAGCTACGTTATGGGTAGCACAATACTATCTGCAATTGGCTCGTACGCCTGATGCCGAGGCGCTGGTAGATTGGACGCTTGCTCATGCACTACCAAGCGGCGTTCTAAGTGAACAGGTAGACCCTTCGGATGGTGCGCCAATATCTGTTACGCCACTGGTGTGGAGCCATGCAGAACTTATTAACACGCTACTCGACCTCAAAGCATAAATTGCACTATTATTTGTCTTGCATGTAAAATCCGCATACGTAAAAACTGGCCCCTTTCGGGGGCCAGTTCATTACACGTACAGTACTTCTATTTCTTAGGTTTGACTTCGTTGCGACCAAGATTCTTCTTAGTCTCTACAAAGAGTACGTGCTTACGTAGCCGTGGACTGTACTTGCGCAAGCTAAGCTTGTCGGGAGTATTTTGCGTATTCTTTGTCGTATAATAAATACGCTCGCCAGATTCTTCGCTGACAAGTCCAATCAATTTGCGTTTTTCACCTTTTTTCGCCATAACTCTGCTAGTTTAACAGATCAATCGTAGATTGTAAACAACGGATGCCTGTTGCCTTACGCGATCTGGAGCCACCTTCGGGATTTGAACCCGAGACCCCTTCCTTACCATGGAAGTGCTCTACCACTGAGCTAAGGTGGCAAAATACCGCAATATTGTAGCAAGTTCACGTACTTTTTACTAGAGGCTACAATAGCAGCGTATGTTTGTGCGCAGGAATTCGTGCTAGTGTAGCAGTACACGTGCGAGGCGATCATGTATGCTCGTGCCGTTAGTAGCTATGAAGTTAGCAGATCTGCCGTCGATCGACTCGTGGTTAAATCCTGTGATTTTGCCGCCCGCCTCAGTGACGATAATTTTGGCGGCTACGTAGTCTTCTAAGTCCCCTTCTTTGCTTATTACGGCTTCCAGTCGTCCTGAAGCTAGTAGGCAATAATCGTAGGCCGGTGACCACGTGTCGAGGATACGCTTTACGGGCATGTCACGAAGCTTAGCCCTTACATTGTCTGAGTATGTGCTGCTAGTGTTGTAACCGCACGTGTAGCTGACTGTTACGTGTGATGTGTCTGTTTCCCCGTTTACGTGTATTCGTTTTTTATTAAGGTATGCGCCTTTACCTTTTTGAGCACAGTATAGGCGATCAAGGATTGGGTTGTATATGGTACCAAGTACTGCCTCGTCATGTTTAAGCAAACCGACGCTAATTGAGAAATCGGGTATGCCTAAAACAAAGTTGTTTGTCCCATCTAGTGGGTCGATGACAAAGGTGTACTCTGAGCCATTATCTATCAGACCGCTTTCTTCGGCATATATGTTGAAATTAGGGAAAGCTTGAGTAAGAATAGCAATGATTGCTTGTTCAGATTCGGTATCTGCTTTAGTGCGAAGGTCACTGGCATTGGACTTTTCCTCTGTTTGCAGTGCCTCGCCAAAATATCGCTTTACTATTTCACCTCCGGCCGTAACGGCCGAAATAACATCTTGCATGCTTATGTTCATACCAGGAAGTATAGCAGAGAGGTTAGCGTTCTCGAGTGTTGTGTGCCGAGAAATTTATGAACACACGACCGCGTTACATAGGTGCATGCAGTATCTTCTCTGAATATTAGGCTAATTTCAATGCATCACCGCATCTGGAGTGTATTGAGCCCTTGGCCATGATTGCTACACATTTAGTGCGATGATATAAAAATGCCCTTGGAGAGGACTTAAATGCTAGTATGGTACAGTGTGGCTAGGAGGTCGCAATGCTGCCTATCACATTGCCATAGCTAATGTGTATATGTAAATGCTTAGAGTCTTGGTATGAGCCAAGGTTAGTGAGCACCCTACATGCGCCGTGTTCTTCTTTGATTCTTTTTGAAACTTCCTTCACGACGTCTAAAAGCTCAGATGCGGACGTTGCTGTTAGTTCAAGAAGAGATGCAATGTGCTCCTTAGGCGTAACAACTATATGTACTTCCCAGTGAGGCTTCGTGTGATAAAAAGCTAGTATCTTATCTGTTTCCGCAACAATGTTTACTTCTAACTTTTGAGGTATTATTAGATCGCAGTAAATATCATTTCCTGAGTATGGTTGCATATCAAGGGCTAACGTCTTACGAGAATTAACATATGGAAACGTGGTGCAGGGAGAGGGATTCGAACCCCCGAAGGCTGAGCCAGATGATTTACAGTCACCCGTGTTTGACCGCTTCACTATCCCTGCATATGCGTTGCATGTAATAAAATTATCAGTTACTACACACTAATTTGCAAGCATATATCGTTGCGATTGCTACTCTATGACCCATAGGCGACTGACAAATTTACTATCAGTTTCGTCTTGTCAGGTATGTTTTGGAGCCGCCTGTCGGATTCGAACCGACGACATCCAGTTTACAAAACTGGCGCTCTAACCAACTGAGCTAAGGCGGCACAATCCTGTTCGGCTACGCGTGATAGTGTACCAGAACAGGGGTTGTATAGCAACATATTGCGTGGTAATGGCTATCTTTTTACGATATTCTTTCGTCAGAACAACAATCTCCCATACACTGTTTGGCTGGCGCTAGTCAGCGCACGTAGCCTCTACGAAGGCCATTATGTATGTACCAATATCGTCTGTGAGGTCATGGGAAATACTGCAGCCAATTGGTATGAACTAAGTCTACTGCTGTGTAGTGATGACTATTACAGTTTATATGCGCAAACAGCATCATACTGTGTATAAGGGTCGATCAAGATCGTTGTCTGGTCGTAGTACGGGCAAGCATACCGCGTCGATTCACTAATTTGGAAATTGGAGGCACAGTGGTACAACTCCCAAGTACTAAGCAACTTGAACAGCTTCGTCAGTTTGACGGGGTACTTTGTTTAACTGTGTACGTACCCTATATTAAGCCTAACGCCGCAACCAACCCGAATCGCATTGAGCTGAAGAACTTGCTACATAATGCCGAAGCGGCGCTTGCAACTGCTGGCGTGTCGCCTCGTAGTCGCAAAAAGACATTGCGGCCCGCGCTGACATTACTAGATAGCTACGAGTTTTGGCCAGCACACCACGCTGGATTGGCGCTCTTTATGCACCCAAAGTTGTTCCGTTATTACTATATTCCTTCGCACGCGGTGCCATATTTGCTAACCGTTCAGCGAGGATTTAACCTGGACCCGCTGTATGATGCTGTACGCCATAACGTGCAGTACTACGTGCTTGCATTGGGCCATAATGATGTGCGGCTATATATGGGAGACCATTACACCATTCGCCAGCTTCACTTACGCAATTTCCCGTCGAACCTTACTGAGGCGCTCAGAATAGATGAATATCCACAAGCAAGTGAAACCCATACCATAGCCCCCGTTCAGCGCGGGAAAGAGTCTGAGGCGTACCACGGGCAATATAATATGGCTCAAACTGACAAAATCATGCTTGCTACATTCTTTCGCCTGATTGACCGTCGTTTACATAGATTACTAAACACCACTCGTCGGCCACTCATCATAGGTGGCGTTAAGTACCTCCTACCACTTTACCGTAAGGTAAACACGTATGGAGGTTTGTTGCCTGATACTATTTCCGGGAGTCTAGAGCATGCTAGTACTACATACATCCAACAGAAAGCATGGCATATCGCTAAACACGTAGTATCTTAGCGCCCAGTCAATACTTACGCGTATCAGACTAGATTACTACTTTTCTCGGGCGTAAAATGCGGCGCGAACGACCGGCCGGCACAATTAAACGTTTCAGCTTCTTGGCGATTTCGTCAGCTTTGTCTTGCATGTCGCGTTCTTCGTAGGCGCGCAAGAGCAATGTGTATGTCTCTTTATTAGGCTCAAGTTCTACGGCACGCTTCAGTGCTTCAAACATTAGCTTTTCGTTACCGAGTTTTTCGTTTACCTTGGCGTATGCGACATGCCGAGCAGCTAGCGATTCTTCGAGTTTGAGTGCTGCCTCAAACGCTATACCGGCCTTCTCGTAGTTTTCGGTTTCATAATAAATCAGGCCCAGGTTGTGCAGCGAAGAAGGCGTTGCTTCGATACTACTAGCGATTTCAAAGCAGTCTATTGCGTCGCGATATTCCTTCTGCTTGGCGTACAGTATGCCAAGTCGGTTATACGCTGCAGCGTTTTTTTCATCAATTTTTAATATGGTCAACAGCGCCTTTTCGGCGCGTAAGAAACGGTTTTCACGCATACCTTGATGGGCAATGTCCCACAATTTTCCCATGCGGTCACCAATTTTACGTGATGCCGCAGTGAATTCTTCGGTGTGTAACTTAGTACTGGCAATACCTAGTATGCCAAAAAAAGCGACAATGGCTAACTCGTACATATACTAACCATAATAATACCATATTTATAGCGAAAGCATGAGCTCAGTTAATAGTAATTTGGCGTTACCGTTGTGCTCTAGCGCATCACTGGCAACATGGGAAGCCTGTAAGATCTTTGCCCACCGTTCTAATGTTGTGGTACCCTTGTTGGCGGCAGACTCCAGGCTGAGTGTCGCGATAGTTGCTAGCGTATCTATAAAGGCCCGCGTGTCATCCTTTTGTTTGGAAAGACTATCTACTAAAAGCATGCGGTCGTAACGCTTCCCGCCCAATGCTTGTTTGACTAGTGTCACTGACGAGTCCGGCACATCGTCATCAGCACTTAGAATACGTTTAAGCTCGGCAACATTTGTATCGCTTCGTAGCAACGCTGCCGACACTGCTACGTCAGTATATCCGGCTGTAACGAAGTACTCTCGGAGTGCTTGTTTTGTAGGTGCGGCTAGACGAATGTCCTGTAACCGCGACCGGATAGTAGTGAGCAATTGGACTGGTAGCGAGCTAGTTAGGATGATCACCGAATCGGTGGGGGGCTCCTCTAGAATTTTAAGGAGCGCATTCTGGGCTTCGATGGTCATAGACTCGGCATCCTGAATAACTGCGACGCGCTTGATTGCCGCCGCACCAGGAACCTTGAGCTGAAAAAACCGAATGAGTCCACGTATTTGTTCAATGCCTATGCTGTTCCCATCAGCTGTCACTACTCGGTAATATGCACTTTTTTCTAACTTGGCGTTGGAAAGATTAAGCAATTTGCCGCCTAGACTAGCAGCGATGTGAGTCTTGCCAATACCTACCGGTCCACTCAGTAGTACTGCATGAGCCGGAGTATGCAAGTATGCCTCTAGTTGAGCTTGGCTGCTTTGATGTAATGCGAAATCATTATCAAGTACGCTCATGCAACCAGCACCCTAAACATTGCCGGTACTGGAGCCGTAAATATTTTGCGTTCATGGTTTTTAGCGATAGTAATTTCAAGCCGTTCTGCATGCAAATATAACCGTTCGGCCGGCTCACCGCCGTAGAGCGTGTCACCCACAATAGGATGGTGCTGGTTTACTAGGTGTACGCGTAATTGATGCGTACGTCCAGTTTCAGGGCTAAGCTCTATGAGGCTATGAGTTCCATTGGTCGCGATTGTCTTGTATGTGGTTCGGGCATGTTTACCTTGGGGGTCAACGCGAAATGTCGCCGGAGCTTTTGGATTACGTCCGATTGGCATGTCTATGATCGCTTCTTGAGGGTTGAGTGTCCCTGTTATAACTGCTGCATATGTCTTTTTGACATTGCGTGTGGCGAATTGCTTCTGAAGCCAACTTAATGCCGAGGGAGTCTTGGCGCAGATCATAACACCGCTGGTTGCCCGATCTAATCGGTGAACAATTCCTGCCCTGTTACCTGCGCTGGACTGTGGGTTGTCTTCTTGCGCGGCTGGTTTCTGCGCTTGCGCAATATGGCGTCGTAGCCATGTTGCAACCGTAGCTTCTGGGTTGAACGCACCTTTACTATGACTCAATACTCCTACCGGTTTGTTAATAACCACACAGTCCTCGTCTTCGTATAGTATCTCAAGCTCTATGTCCGGTATCTGTTCTAGCTTGGAAACGTCGAAGTCAACTGTCACTTCGTCGGTATCACGTAGTTTATATCCAGGTTTGGTCTGTACAGTCCCATTGACTGTTACTTTGCCGTCTTCAATCAGTCGTGCAGCAAAGCTTCGGCTAAGACTCGGAATTAGCGTAATTACTTTTTGGTCTAGACGCTGTGCGCGACTTATTTCCAAATTTGACATAGTGCTCTCATTTTAATGGCCCGGGAATATAACTATTCGCTATATCCGTAAGCCAACGGCCTTCTGAACCTTGTACAAGGTATCGTTAGCTATTTGATTCATTAACTTCTCGTCAGCCTCAAGCTTTGCTATAAGTTGTGCGTCATCTACGCTGGCTAATTTATCTTGGAAGTCCGTCAAAAAAGTACTGATGGCGTCGGCTACGGCAGCTTTGAGCGGGCCATACTGTTCGTGGCCATTGTATTCAGCGTCTACCTCGTCGAATGTACGACCAGTAGCTAACGCTAGAATTTGTAACAAATTACGGATGCCGGCTTGTTCTTGTTTGTGGATATCAATCCTACCAAAGCTATCAGTGGTAGCGCTTCGTATCTTCTTGGCTGCGTCATTTGGTTTGTCGCCTAAGAAAACAATGCCCTTACCGGACTGATCACTTTTACTCATCTTCTTGGTAGGATCAACCAAATCTTTAATGCGTAGACCCTGATCTTTACCGAAAAACTTGTGCTGTTCCGACACGGACCTTGGCAGGACAAATAATGGTTCTTGGAACTCGTTGTTTAATCTCGTAGCAATGTCTCGGGCAAATTCGAGGTGCTGTGTTTGATCGTCACCCACTGGGACGTAGCTTGCCCCATATAGCAAGATATCTGCCGCCATAAGTACTGGGTAGTTGAATAAGCCGACACTGACACGGTCAGCTAGTAGCTTAGCCGACTTGTCCTTAAACTGGGTCATACGGCTCATTTCACCAAAACCGGTGAAACAGTCGAGGATCCAGGTAAGCTCGCTGTGAGCCGGGATATAGCTCTGCCGATAAATATGTATGTTTGGGTTATCAAGCGGCAGCCCAGCTGCTACGAATAGTCTTAGGTTATGCATGATCTGGTCATAGAGCTGTGAATGATCGATTGGTGTCGTAAAGCTGTGTAGGTCAGGCACGAAAAGATTTATCTCGAATTCCTCGGAGCGAGTCTTCGCCATGTCGATTAGGGGCAGTAACGCACCAAAGTAGTTGCCAATGTGGAGGTCGTTATTAGCACGTAGTCCAGTTAAGATTACAGGTTTGTTATGCATACTATTTCCATTATATCCTAGAACGTGTTCAAAAGGCGACTATCCCATGACAGCAAGTAGAGGTGTAAACTGTATATATGAAGTACACGACAGATGACATTAGAGATATGCGATTTGACGCACGTATTATTGCCGTGGGAGTTCTAACAAGTCATAGCAAAAACCGCGAACTTAGTACGGATGTTTATGAGATTGACGCATTAGCTGAGTCAAAGAT
>JAJZCD010000041.1 GCA_021851735.1 bacterium
ACCGGCAGTGAGCACATTGCTAGCGACGAGTGTGCCGTTGACATAGACGTTACCGCCACTAGTCACTGATCCACTCACCGCGTTACCCTTCATGTACGTGATATCGCTGCTAGTAATCTTAAACCAGCTGTAGATATTGTGAATGCTAGCTGTTGAGTTGTGGCCGTCACCATTGAAGTATTTGTTCGCCAGTACTGTTGCCGGCTTAGCATTCGTCGATGACTTAGCACCACAGTATACGACTGCGTTATTGTCACAGTTATAATTGCTGGCGGCATTAGCGCGCACAATGTGCAAACCAATAGTACCCGCAGCTACGATAGCAGCGGTAACACCAGCGACTTTGAGCGCCTTTTTAGCAAAACGCTTAATTTTCGATGTTATGAGCATCAGGTAGGTCCTCCCGTTAGTTATTAGGTGTGCCTGTAGCCCCTGTATGAGGCTCCATATCCTTTGCTTCCACCAAACGAAGGAATACTGTTTACACAACCGAGCGTATCTGTTTTAATTGTGATTTTATCATGTTATTTACTTTGAGTCAACTATAATTAACTATAAGCTCTTTCGCACCGCCCTAAATTACGACCACCAACGGAAGTACGGCGCTAACACGCTGTGGTATATACGAATAATTGGACGAGTCTGTCCTCATATCTGCAGTAACCTCCAGAGGCCACGTGCTTAGCTAGACAGAAACGTTATGCCTAATGCATGGCTATGGATCTAGGGATTTATGTATAAAAAACGACCCCGCTTAAGGCGCGGCCGTGCTGTCATTACTAAGCGTGTACCGGCGCCTTTTTGGCATGGGCATGCTGTGAGTTTCCGGTTCCGCCAGCCCCAGCAGAAACAGGCTTGCTCGCTTTGTTGAAGCGGAAACCGAAGGTACTCCCCTTACCCTCTTCGCTCTCGAATATAATGAGACCACCCTGTGCTGCAACCACCTTTTTAGCCATAAACAGTCCCAGACCGGTACCATCGGGCCGAGCCTGCTGAGCATTCTGCGCTCGGTAGAACTTCGTAAATAATTTGTGTTGCACAGCCTTTGGTACCCCAATACCATTATCTTTTACCGTGCACTCCACCGCCGTAGGCGTTTCCCGCAACGTAACTGTTACCGTACCACCGCTGGGGGTGTAATAAATGGCATTGTCGATAAAGTTCATAACAACCTGGTGGGTTTTCGTTTCATCAAGCATAAGTTTAGGGAATGAGTCGGGCTTATGATAAATAAGGTTTAAGTCGCGTGCCTTAGCTGTTTCAGCTAATTGGTCAACCTCCACCTGCACCACTTCACTCAAATCTACCGCACTAGGCTCAATAACAAATTTCCCAGTATTAAGCCGGGACAGATTCAACAGGTCAGATATTAGGTAGACCATGCGCTGCGAGCTAAGGAATGACTGTTCAAGCAGCTTTTTCTGATTGGCATTCAATTTACCCGCATCCCCTTCCAACACCATACTTAGATACCCTTTGACACTCGTAAGCGGCGTCCGTAATTGGTGTGATGCCATAGTAATGAACTCATCCTTGGTTTCGTCAAGCTGCTTTAGCCGTTCATTGACATGCCGCAACTGGTGCGTAGCATCATCAACTTTTCCCTGTAGCGTTTCATTAAAATGGCGAATTTCTTCAAGCCGAAGCGCATTTTGCACAGCAATAACAAGCTCATTGACGATGATCTCCAAAATACGCAGATCACTGTCATTGTAAGAATTCCCACTGCGACGATAGCCTAGAATTAAATAGCCTAGCACCTCTTTATTGTTGCCAGTAGCGCTCGACGTAAGTACGCCCAATATAGCAATATCATTAGATTCGAGAGTTGTCTGCAATCCTGGGTGGTTTTCTAGCTCGTCAGTCACGATCAATTTACGGTGCATGGATAGCATTGTGCTATTTGCCGCGTCGATGTTACCTAAATCAAGATGCAATTTTTCTTGGCCACTTCCAGTGATACGTTGGAGAACGTCTGACTGGCCACTTACGCTGAAGGCGCAGAACTCTGGCTTCAGCGCTTCCTCAAGAGCCTTTGCACTCTGGCCCAATAGCCGCCCCAGATCAGTGCTATCTACAAATAACCGATTAAGACGGTCCAGAAGCTCTTGTACATCGTAAGCATCACGGTAGAATATTTTGTCAGAGATACGGTCAAAGAATTGCTTCAGGGCAGAAAAATTCAGTGCAACAATTGCTGTCGCGATTACTATTGTTACCTCTACGAACATGGGTAACCGCAAATGCAATAAGCGTGTCACAACACCGAACACTACAACTCCATACATGCCAGCGAGCACTACTATAGATGCAATATAAGCTATGGTCCGAGCAACAAATGCACGGACGTCAAAAAGTCTATGCCGTATAATTGCATAAGCAGTCGCTGCTACAAGGACTAAGCTCCCACTTGGCCCTACGGCCACTAGTGTGTATGTGCCCAGCAATGGCAGAACAAGGTTACACAATAGTCCAATACAAGCAGCAGCACTGAAGCCCATAAGGATAAGTCGGACCCTGGCATGTTCCGCGCCAACTGTATGCCGCAAATTATGTAGTAATAGCTTCAAGCTTCCCAAAATCAGCGCCAGTAATACTATCCCGTATATCGCTAGAAGTGGCGTACGCGCCTCGATGCTTGCTGAGGCTGACACACCAGTCGCTAGTAGACCTGGAATAAGTGCTGACACAGCAACAACTGTGCCAGCCACCAACAGCACACGATCAAAAAGAGTATGGCTCCTGCCATTAATCTCACGGCTCAGTAAGAAGAAACCAATCCCCAGTAATATAGCCGACGTGTAACTAATCAGTGCTACAGGGTATTTTGCCTGTAATGGGACAATTTGAAAAATAATGTTCGTTACTGACCATGCTGCTACCCCCGCACTAAACGAAAAGAAATACTGGTTGAGTCTCGACCGCTTGTTACGACTGAGGACAACTACTCCAATGCCCGCGTTCACCACTGCAGATACAATTAGTAACCCGTCTACGAAACCGCTCAGCGTACCCATTACTAGAACTATAACGGATACGCTTACATTAGTCTATCCGGCATTTGCCACGATACCCGCATAGACCGCACGCCTAGTTCGGTCATACTTCGGACTACCTGCCACCAAAGTACCCACGTCTCTCTGCGCAGTGTCAACCCAGCACAAGTAAGATTCCTCATCATCTGTAGCACTCACCATACCGGACCACAGGACTTCGTGTGGACCAACTCCATTTCTTACAAGATGCTCATGGAAAGTCTTAGTTGTAAGATAGAACCAAATCACATCTGTGCCTTTTCTATACATGTCTGCCATAGCCGCTCCATACAGTTCAGGAAAAGCAGCGACAGCCGCGCGGAATGCATTGGTATCACCGAGTTCTAACACCAATCTTGTTAGATCACGTACTTCACCCTTTTCCGCCTTTGCATTGATCATCTCAATTTTTTCTTTGGGAATCTGACCCTGTATGCGTTTACTCAACATGTTAAAGGTCAGGCTCTCTTCTAAAGACCCAATGGTTGTGAGACGCATACCACATAATACTCTCGGATCAGTACTAGCGTCGGAATTATCTGTCTTAATAAACCACTGCGTAGCACTGAGTGCATCATAGAGATCTCTGTCTGCCTGTTCTGGCGGAATTGTGTGGTCGTATTCTCTCCAACGCATTGCTCGCATGAAACCTGTTCGCAATTCCATATAGCGATCCACTACCTTTTGAGCAGAATCCGGCATCGCATCGGGTGATGCAACGACCAGCCCAGAAGCGCTTTCAACCGGTACCATTATTCCTGATCTATAGGCCTTAAAAATATCCTTCCCGCTACAGCTAGAAAAGTCAATGCGCCCTTCGGTTGTCCATATCGCCGTTTCATCCCGAACTACCCGTAAAGCGGCCCGCGATGCAAGATTGCCAGGCGTTACCAGATGCCCTACACCCAGTGCAGGATCGCCGCCTGCTTCGCCTAGAGTGCTGCCCGGTTGAATTCCTTGGTCAGAGCGATCACTTGATACCTGTGTTAATTGTCGTTGTTCGGCAGGATGTGCCATATAGCTAAATCTCCGCTATTCATAAGCATGGAAGCTATTTATCATCTAAATGGATAAATAAAAAAGCATGTAGTACCCCTCGTTAGGAGCACTACATGCTATGTCTTCTAAAGTACAATCCAGATAGATCGTACCATTAATAACATGATTCAACAACTATTATACCATAATTGTGAGAATTATCACGAACATACCCACCTGTCGATACACTGCAGATTTTAATCACTAAGTAATTTGAAATCCAGGCCACAAATGTGGTAAAACGCAATAGATGACACAACATAAAGATCTGCAATACAAGGTTGCAGTCATTGAGGATGAACCATCCATCCGAAATCTATACCTGACCAAGCTTGAACTCTGTGGTTTTACCGTGCAGACTGCAACAAACGGCCACGAGGGCCTTGCGCTCGTGGAATCGTTTAAGCCTGACGTAGTACTTCTAGACTTACTCATGCCGCATATGAATGGCGACGAGATGCTCGCCAAGATGCGCGCCGAAGAGTGGGGAGCAAACGTACGCGTTATCATCCTCACCAATGTCAGCCGTGACGAAGCGCCATCAATGCTTCGTTTTTTTCATGTTGACCGATACGTCGTAAAGGCCCATCATACCCCCACACAGGTGGTTGAAATCGTGAATGAAGTATTACATATAGCATAAAAAGTAAATAAATTGTGTTTGGCGAAAGGCTCCCGTAATATAGAAATATGGTAAAGATAGCAATCATCGAGGACGATCAGGCCATAAGCCAGATGTACCGCATAAAGTTTGAAGCTGAGGGATACGAAGTAGAAACCGCCAGCAACGGCAAATTAGGATTGGAACTGGCCAGCGTCATGCGGCCCGATATTATCTTACTTGACCTCATGATGCCCGAAATGAACGGCGACGAGATGCTTAAGCGTTTGCGCGCCACCAATTGGGGTAAACACACCAAAGTCATTATCCTAACTAACGTCGGTGAGCAAGAAGCTCCCGACGGTCTCCAAAAACTCGGCGTTCGACGGTTTATCGTGAAAGCCGAGATGACCCCGCGACAGGTCGCCGAAATGGTAGAGCAAGAACTCGCCGCAAAATAATGAGAGTAGCCATTGTAGGGTACGGGAGCCAGGGTACGAGCGCGTATGGGTACTGGCATGCCAAAGGTGATGAAGTCACCATATGCGATTCTCGCGAGCACATTGACGTGCCCCAGGGAGCGCTAACGCAACTAGGTAAAGATTATCTTAATAACCTCGATAGGTTTGATGTTGTCGTACGGGCAGCGCCGAGCATTCACCCCAACGCACTAGTCGCTGCCAATAGCCCGGATATCCTAACCAAAGTCACCAGCAACACGAATGAATTTTTCTCGGTTTGCCCAAGTAGGAACATCATAGGGGTCACCGGTACTAAGGGTAAAGGAACAACTTCAACGCTCATCGCGCAGATGCTGCAAGCGGCCGGACAAACGGTCCACCTAGGCGGCAACATCGGCATACCGCCCCTGGATTTATTGCAAGACACAATCCGGCCGGACGACTGGATTGTTATGGAACTCGCCAACTTCCAACTGATCGACTTCACCGGCCGGCCACGTATTGCCGTATGTCTTATGGTCGTGCCCGAACACCTGGATTGGCATACCGATATGGCCGAATACATGAACGCAAAAAGTCAGCTGTTCGCCCGACAGACTTCCACGGACACAGCAATCTACTATGCGGACAACCAGAACTCCACCGACATTGCCAGGACCGGAGCTGGCCATAAACTTCCCTATTACCGCACACCCGGTGCATGGGTAAACGGCAACATGGTAACCATTGACGGCAAGGAAGTATGTACCACCGATGAGATCAAGCTGCTTGGCGCGCACAATTGGCAAAATGTCTGCGCTGCTATCACCGCCGTGTGGCAAACCGGCGTCCATGACATCCCGGCAATGCGCAGCGTGCTTACCAGCTTTTCGGGTCTAGAATACCACCTGGAACGTATCCGCGAGCTAGACGGCGTCACGTACTACAATGACAGTTTCGGTACCACGCCAGAAACCGCCATCGTCGCCCTGCAGGCTTTTACAGAGCCAAAAGTTCTTATACTCGGCGGCTCGGATAAAGGCGTGGGGTTCACCGAACTCGCCCGGGAGATCAAGAACAGTAACGTCAGACACATACTCCTGATCGGTAACACCACGAATACCGACCGCCCGACCGTCACGCCGAAACTTGAAAAAGCATTACGCGCGGCAGGCGTAGAAAATATCACGTCGCTTATGAAACCCGGCGGCGCACAAATGGACGAGGTTCTAGCGCAAGCCCGAAACGCAGCCCAGCCCGGTGATGTCGTGCTGTTCTCCACTGGCTGCGCCAGCTTCGATATGTACGCCAACTACAAAGACCGCGGCAAACAGTTTACGACTGCCGTTCGTTCGCTTTAGTAATAACTGCCTTCAACCGTGAGATAACCGCTTCTTCCGGTTGTATAACAATTGCCCGCCCAGCAGCAAGTTTGCGTATCAGATCTTCTATCCAGTGGTAGTGCGTGCAGCCTAGCACGATCACGTCCACACCCGCCGTACACATGGCGTCCACCTGACGTTTGATCATAGCTTCGTTTACGGCATCATGCTCGATCATATACGCCCAGCGGCTGCAGTCCGGTTCAATGACTCTCGTTTCCCCTGCATACGCCTCCTTAAGCCAAGCATATCGTTTGCTAGCGAGTGTTGCCGGCGTAGCGCACACCGCGATAATTCCTATTTCCGTATGCTGAACAGCCGGCTTGACCATCGGCTCAATCCCCACCAATGGCACCGATATGCGCCTGCGGAGTGTCGCAATGTGATGTGTCGTCACAGTGTTGCACGCGATAACAATAACCGAGCAACCCTGGTCAACCAGCATCTGCAAAATCGGTACGACATATCCTAGCACAACTGCTGGCGGTTTATCGCCATATGGCATGTGCTCGTGATCGTTTCGAAACACGACTTCCACTCCTGGCAGGCTACGTTCTATAGCCTTAGCAACCGACAGACCGCCGATACCTGAGTCGAAGACGCCGATTTTTATCATGAAGCGGAGTCTGACATAGTACGAGCGGCCCGGATAACATTATCGAACAACGCACATATAGTCAGGGGACCAACGCCGCCCTTGCGCGGCGTTATGGTGAGATCATCACGCTCATATACGTCATCAGCCAGATCACCGACTGTTTTACCCTGCTCGCCCGCCACTCCGGCATCCACGACCACCGCCCCTTCTTTGATCATGTCACTTACAATCAAGCCTGGCTGTCCAGTGGCAGTTACTATAACGTCCGCCTGACGCACAACACTCTTCATGTCCGATGTCTTACGGTCTACGACTTCCACATCATAGCCTGAAGCGCGTAGCATCCGTTCTAATGGTGCTCCGACTAGTTTGCCGCGACCAACGAGTACGATCTTCCTACCGTTAAGATCTACGTTATACCCAGCTAATAGCCATAAGATAGCAAGCGGTGTTGCTGGGTCAAGCGTAGCATCTTTGCCGAGCGCATCAACGTCCTTCTCAGGTGCAACCAAGTTAACTATCGCATCGGTTTGTGTAGGATCTTCTAGAGGCAGTTGCACGATGATACCGTGCACACTTGGATCAGCATTAAGCTGCGCAATAGTCGCCGGTGCGTCTTCCTGGGCAATCCGATGCGTTTCAACGTCAATGAGTATATCCGCGCCGTAGCGCGTTTTCATGCGCATGTATACCTCGATAGCGGGGTGATCTATCGTTACCACGATTGCCAGCTTAGGGTTAATACCCCGTGCCTGGCGTAATCCGCGGACTTCATGCGCCTGACGGCCTTTAATAAAACCAGCCAGTTCGCTGCCATTTAATAGCTTCATACTACACGAATCCTCTCGCGTTATACGCAATACAAAGTAATTTCATTCTTTGCATTGTATCAGACTAGCAGCGACTACTGCACGGGGGTTGTCGGAGGCGGAGTCGAATCCTGAGTCTGAGAATCGTCATCGTCCTGAGCCCGTAGTCGAGTTTCATCAGATTCCGCTTCAGCATCTTGCTGGGTATCCATAGGCGCTGATTGATCCGATTGTTGTGGATCATCAGCAGATTGAACGTCCTGCTGAGAGGCAGGGTCACTAGGCTGGACATCACCAGAGTCTTGAGCTGATGGTTGAGCTGCGCGTTCCTGGTCAGGCGTATCAGGTGTTGATGGCGCCGGTGACATGGTCGGCTGCTGCTCGGGCAGCTGTGTCTGTGGCGCAGTAGCCGGTTGCCCCATGCTAGTGGAAGCAGCGTCCATCGGAGTGGCCGGGGTTGGGGGCTGAATAGGTGTGACAGCAGTCGCTGCCGGACCCGCAGCAGTGCCAGCTGCCAACATATCATTAAACTCGTTTTGGATAAGTGCCATGCCAACAAATCTTAACAACCAGAGCAATAAAAACGTAACGGCAATATTAAGGTTACCGTTAGTATACCGACTAACTGCTTTAGAGAATTTGAATAACCAGTAAAATGTTATGGGCACTGAAATCATAATTGTGATGACATACACCAGTACCGTAATTGGCACCATAACGAGACCACTGGTGGCCGTCGCTGCATGTCGAGCAAGCAGCAATGACAATACTGGAATAGCCACAAACAAGAAAATGAGCGGAGAGAGCAATAGCCATATGGTCGGCGTATGTACGTCCGTTTTCCGGTTTAGTTCATTCTTGACTTTCACTAACCAGAACAAGTCATAGATACCGAGTGTCACTAGGCTCAAGAGTATGACCGCTATAATGTTTCGATGTTTCATTTTTTGTCCTTATTTAGTACTTACCTTGCATAGTAGCTGAAGTGCCAATGTATTACAAATAAACATACATGCTACCGTTCCATCGTCAACCTTGCGAAAGAAACACTTTTTTGATAGTATTACCCCGTTGGTTTCTCTTTTCTGCGTCTTACGAACTTGAAAAAGAGTATTCTGTGCAAATGTGTTCATTTGCCCAACATGACGAGAACAACTGAAACAATTTGCCTCGTTGTATACATGGGCCAGTAGAGAT
>JAJZCD010000007.1 GCA_021851735.1 bacterium
TCATGACATGCTGGCCGCGAGAGTTATTAGTAACAATCTGCTGAACGATGATAGGTTTGGTTTTGCCATACATCTCGCTAAAAGTGATGGATGGCGTGGTTCTGAACGTTAGCTCGGCATTTAAACTCTTAGTGGAATTCTGTTCCTGAAACGTTTTATCACCCAGGGAGCGTAGTGTGGCAACGTCTTGTTTTGAAAGAGCGCTGACAACCTCACTGGCGACGAGTTTTGCGCTAGCAGTCTCTTTCCTGAGTGCCAAGCGGCTGACGGCAAATATTACAATTCCCACAATCACTGCTATGGTAATCATGATAACCACAATATCCTTCCAAGGGAGGTGAGGTAGGCGTCTTGGCTCTACGGTTTTTAAAAGGCGTCTTTGTGTTATTTCGTCCATATGTGTAGGTATTGTACAGCAAAATTTGCATTGGATTGCATCGCCGTAGGGTATACTAAGGGGCATGTTAGATATTCAGTTTATACGAGACAATGCCGACATGGTGCAAGAAAAGTCGGCGCACAAGGGCTATAAAGTTAATGTTGGCGAGCTGCTTGAGCTTGATACTGAACGACGTAGTAAGCTAACGCAGATTGACGAATTACGAGCGCGGCGCAATACGCTTGTAGCCAACATGAAGGGTCGTAAGCCAAGCGACCAACAAGTAAAACAAGGTAAATATCTGAAAGAAGAAATTGCTGCGCGTGAAGCTGAATATAAAGCTATCGAAGAGAAGTATGCAGAACTACTCAAAAAAATACCTAATATGCCGCTTAATGATGTGCCAGTGGGTGTGAGTGAAGATGAAAACGTAATTGCGAAAACTGTGGGAGAAGTACCTCAGTTTGATTTTGTTCCTAAACACGACCATGAACTTGGTGTGGAGCGCGACTTAATCGACAAGGAACGTGCTGCAAAAATTTCAGGTGCACGGTTTGTGTACCTGAAAGGCGGCCTAGTACAGCTGCAATTTGCGCTTGTCCAGTTTGTTATGCAAACGCTTACCGATGAGCAAGTCATTAAGAAATTAGTTGAAGAGAATAGTCTGAATGTGAGTACTAAACCATTTACGCCAGTCATTCCTCCGGCTATGCTGCGCACTGAACCGTATGCTGCGTCGTCGCGCCTTGATGCCGAAGAGGTAACGTACAAAATTGAGCAGGATGATCTATGGCTGAACGCTAGTGCTGAGCATACATTGTGCACAATGTATTGGAATGAGATCCTTCCAGAAGATATGTTCCCGGTGCGCTACCTAGGATATAGTACTAGTTTCCGCCGTGAAGCTGGGAGCTATGGCAAGGATGTTGAAGGTATATTCCGCATGCACCAATTCGATAAGTTGGAGATGGAATCTATTGTTGCACCAGAAAGTGGCTTGGATGAGCATAAATTACACATTGCAATTCAGGAATATCTTGTGCAACAGGTTGGTCTACCATACCAGTACATCAAAAAATGTACTGCTGATATTGGTAAGCCAAATGCAACTGGTGTGGATATAAATTGCTGGTTTCCTGGTCAAGCAGCATACCGTGAGACACATACTGCAGATTATATGACCGACTATCAAGCACGAGATCTCAAAATCCGGATTCGCCGGACTGATGGGCGCATAGAATTAGTACACACCGCTGATGCAACTGCATTTGCTATGGGGCGTATTTTGAAGGCCATTATAGAAAACTTCCAGAAGTCTGACGGTACCATTGTAGTGCCTGAAGTGCTCAGGCCATATATGCTTGGAAGGGAGTATATCTAGCCGGGTTGGCCTGGGTATGAGAGTACATGTGACCGCCACCGGTTTTAACCTGACTCCAAAGCTAGAAAAGTATGTAGGTACAAAAATATCGCAGTTGAGCCATAAAATGCCACAAGAGTTTCGGGCAAGTGCAATATGCGAGGTACGACTTACAGTAAAACGCAAGAAGGGGGCGAGACCCAGTACCTGTCGTATTCGTATTTTGGTAAATAACACTGAGCTAAATGCAGAAGAAACGACGCCTCATATCTATTCATCGTTAGATATTGCGAGTGTGCACGTCGGCCATCAGCTACGAGATTATGTAGCTAAACATCGGCGTCGTCGATTGGAAGTTGTACTACGGTATTTTTTTCGGCACAGATACTAGCTTCTGCTCCTCCTTTCCGTAAAAAGGGGACGCAATATGGTGACATCGTGCTCGTATATTTTATGTGAGGAGACGACTCCTAGCGTACACGTATATACTATCCTCCTAGAAAATATTCCTCTGTGTTTTATGCAGAATAACGTATTGATGCTTAAAATACTCTCGTCAGATGAAAGAAAAAAAGGTACAATACTTTTCAAGTGATTGAATGTAAGCGAGGAGTGTGACTGAAGCATTATGAATAGTGTGCTAAAACGGTTGCTTGGTGATCCTCAGGCCAAAACCATTAAGCGCCTGCGTAAGCGCGTTAAGGTGATTAATGATCTTGCGCCTAAGTATAAAAAAATGACCGACAAAAAACTACGTGAGCAGACTGACGTGCTTCGTAAGCGGCTCAAAAATGAATCGCTCGATGCTATTCTGCCCGATGCGTTTGCTGTGGTTCGCGAGACTGCCAGCCGTGTAATCAACCAACGCCATTTCGATGTACAGCTTATCGGAGGTATCGTGCTACACGAAGGTAACGTAGCTGAAATGAAAACCGGTGAAGGCAAAACCTTGATGTCCACGGCGCCAGTGTATTTGAACGCCATTGAAGGCAAGGGCGTTCATATTGTGACAGTCAACGATTATCTTGCGCAGAGAGATGCAGGTTGGATGGGACGGGTGTACCATGCGCTAGGCATTTCCGTAGCGGTTATTCTGCCTGACCATAGCTATGTGTACGATCCCGGCTATGTGAATGAAGAGCACGAAGATGAGCGTTTTCGTCACCTTAAGCCATGTACGCGACAGGAAGCGTATGCTGCTGATGTAACCTATGGCACCAATAATGAATTCGGTTTTGATTACTTGCGGGATAATATGGTGCGTGAAGTAGAGCAGCTAAGACAGCGTGAACTTAATTTCGCTATTGTTGACGAGGTCGACTCTATCCTGATCGACGAAGCGCGTACGCCACTGATTATTAGTGCGCCAAGCGTTACACCCGGTACCGCCTATGAACAAATGGCGCGCACCGTTCGTCAGTTGAAATCCGAAGATTACGAAGTTGACGAAAAACGGAAGACAGTTATTTTGACAGATGCCGGTGTTGATAAAATTGAAAAGGTGCTTGGTATAGAAAATATTTATGCCAGTGAAAATATTCGGACTATCTACCACCTGGAACAGGCATTGCGTGCGCAAACATTGTTTAAGCGCGACAAAGACTACGTTGTTACGAACGATGGCGAAATAGTAATAGTTGACGAGTTTACTGGACGCTTACTCGCCGGGCGTCGCTATAGTGAGGGTTTGCACCAAGCTATTGAAGCAAAAGAGGGTGTTGATGTCCAGCAAGAGAGCATGACACTTGCGACTATCTCATTCCAAAATTACTTCCGCCTATACGACAAACTTGCCGGTATGACTGGAACGGCTATGACTGAGAGCGAGGAGTTCCACCAGATTTACCGTTTAGATACCGTGGAAGTCCCGTCCAATCGACCGCTAGCTCGCGATGATCGGACTGACCGTATTTACCGTAATGAAAGAGCTAAATTCAATGCTATTGTGAAGCAGGTAAAAGAGTTACATGAAAAAGGTCAGCCTGTATTGATTGGTACTGCAAGCATTGAGAAGAACGAAACGTTGGCTACACTTCTTAAGAAGGCTGACGTACCGCATAGTGTGCTAAACGCGAAGAACAACGAACGTGAGGCAAAGATCGTAGCAGCTGCAGGCGAGAAAGGTGCAGTTACACTGGCAACCAACATAGCCGGGCGTGGTACTGATATTGTGTTGGGTGAGGGTGTAAAGGAACTTGGCGGTCTGTTTGTCCTTGGTAGTGAACGCCATGAATCCCGACGCATAGATAATCAGCTTCGTGGGCGTAGCGGCCGTCAAGGCGACCCGGGAGTCACGCAATTTTATGTTAGTGCCGAAGACGATTTGATGCGTATTTTTGGCGGTGATCGTATTGGCAATATTATGAGTCGTCTCAAGGTTGAAGACGATGTCCCAATAGAAAATCGTGTGATTAGCCGAAGCCTTGAAAATGCACAAAAGAAGGTAGAGGGTTATCACTTTGACCAGCGTAAAAATGTAGTCCAATACGACGACGTTATGAACCGTCATCGTAAAGCTACTTATACTATGCGTAAGGAAATCCTTAAGGCTGACGACATTAGCAAGCGGATAAAAGTCTATATAGAAGATGAAATGAAATTGCTAGCTGATAGCCCACTTCGCCTAACTGATGACTTTGAGGCGGCTGTACGAGAGTTGATACCTCTCGATGATGCTGCACTAGACCGAGTTTTTGCTACCACTGCTGACAAAGTGAAGCCAGTGCTGCTTGAAGAGGCAAGAGAGCTGTATGCAGGGCGTGAAGCCGCGTTTACGTCAGAAATTATGCGTAAGGTCGAGCGTGATATCTATTTACAGATCCTTGATAATCTATGGATGCAACACCTAGAGAATATGGACCACTTGCGTGAGGGCATACATTGGATGAGCGTTGGCCAACGTGACCCATTGGTTGAGTATCGACGTCGCGGTCAGATGATCTTTGAGGAAATGCAGGCTAGCTTGCGTCACGAAGTTGTGCGTGCGCTTTTCCACGCTGAGCCAATTGCTCCTGAGGATATAGAACAGCCAATTGAGACCGAATTAACACGTGCTGCTCGTAATTCCATTGATAACGCTGGTACTATTATCGAAGGTGAAGCCGAATTCCAAGAGTCTGATTTTACCGTAGGGAGTAAACAGGCCAAACAAAAAAATACCAGCGCTAAGCGTAAGAAGGCGAACAAGGCCGAACGCCAGCGTAAGGTAAAGGCGAGAAAGCACAAGTAGGGGAGTGGTTAGTAATGGTTGGCAATCAGTTATGGAATTTATTCTTTGTTCGCTAACCATAAAGTAATAATTTTCATATGAAACATACAGTTGAGGAAGTCGTACTCCGTAATGGCGCCAAAGGACTACTGGTACATATGCCCGACGCTATGGTCATGGATGTCTATATTAATTTTCGGGCAGGTGAATATCTAGTCGACGGCAACAAGTGGGAGGCACCACATTTAATGGAGCATGTCCTACTTGGTGCTAATGATATATATCCGCGTGCTCGAGATTTCCAGGCGGAAGTCGAAAAAAATGGCGCATACAGCAATGCCAGTACCGATGTTTACGATATCGTGTACGAGACCGAATGCGCTGACTTTGAATGGGAACGTGTGATTAAACTATTATTGCTTGCCATTGAACGGCCGCTATTCCTACAGGAAGAATTTGATGCTGAGTTCGGTAATGTGCGTGAAGAACTGAGCGCTCGGGCTAATAACCACTTCCGACAACTTGGCGCAAATACTCGTAAAGCCTACGGTTTAGTCGCCGAAACTGACCGAGAACGTTTAGAGGTCATGCAGAATGTTACTCTTGAGGACGTGCGGGCGCATTATCGTCGTACGCATACGACTGATAATATGCGGTTTGTAGTCGCTGGGAATATTGGTAAGCGCAAGAGCGCTATTGTAAGCTTGCTGAATGACATACATCTACCGAACGGTGAGCGATTTGCTATGCCGGATGAAATTGTGAAGCCTCTTGCTAAGCCGGTATGTATCCCGAATGCTACAGTTGATACTGTCTACTTTTATATCGATGCTTTTATGAATCGTCGATTAGAAGAACACGAAGTGGATTCGCTGGGTCTTGTAAATGCAATATTGACTGAAACCCTTTACAGTAAGATTCTCGGTACTGCTCGTGAACGGGGTTTGATATATGGCATGAACAGTGGGTACCAGCAGATTAAGCTCAGTAGCAACCTATGGTTTGGTGGACAGGTGTCTGCTGTTAATGCGTCGGCATTATTTGATATCGTGGTCGAACAACTAGGCAATCTGTTCCGTGGTGAGCTGGCGGAAGCCGATATTGATGCCGCGAAAGCGTACGCAATTGGACGTTACCAGCGTAGTGCGCAAACAGTCGCCAGTACGGCTCAAGGGTACACGAATCGCTACTTTTTTGATGAATACATCGATGATTATTACAAAATACCCGAGCGTATCAAGCTGGTCACTAAACAGTCTATCGTTGATGTAACGCGAGCTGTTTTTGCTGACAATCTGGGGGGCCTTGGCGTATACGGTAACTGTACCCCCGAGCTTGCCCAAGCACTTAGCGGTCAAATTAGTGAACTCTGGAAATAGCCAAGCAAAACTGCCAATTGTTTCGAGTGCTCAGATACTTCCTGACTAGATCCTTAGCCCTGTTCGGTTGTCTTATGCAGTTTTCTGTCGCTGGTCTCTGAGCTATATGCGATGTTTAACAGCAGTAATTATCTTTTTTGCTGCAGATTCAAGTTTTCCTAATCGATATTTCTTTCCAGCAAGTAGCCAATGCGGCGAGGGTTTCGTAGAAGGGTTATCTGCTTCAAAGGCAATGATCGTTCTATTAATGTCTGTAGCGTTATTTGTGATATGCGTGATTTGAGCCTTCGACAAACCTGCTTGTCTCCCCAGTGTCGTCAGCACTCGTCTAGCTATATTCGTTATATTTGAGGGCTCGCCATTATTTTTTGGATCCTGGGAAAGTGCGGCATATGTATTTGGGAGCTCACTGTTAGAAGGGGGCGCTTTAGCGGAGACGGGGGGGGTATTGCGCGTCATGGGCACAATCACCTTGTTAGGCGGTGTATTAACGGATCGAATACTTGGCTCTATTTGATGTGCTATCCTGGGCCGTAAGTCGTGACTGTGTATACCTTGATATGAAGCGAATGTAACTCCTGCAGCGGCTAACCCTATTACAGCAAGATTGCCTAGCGCAGCTAAGCGGCGTCTAGACCGGGGACTAGTCTCACGTAGCTCCTGGCCACTTGGTACGGCTGACTCAGGCTCGCTGTCCCAAAATTCGTCGCTCGGAAGATCGTCATCCCAATCTTGGTCATGCGTCGTATCTGTGTCTTGTGCTCGTCGTCGATGGGCTCTTATTTTGCTGATAGACCAATAGGCGAATGTCAGCGGGGCGTATATCGTATGGTCAGCAATGCGTGCTCGCGTTGTGCGCGTGTCTTCCCATGGGTCTACACTTATGATGCTAGTTAATACCGTTTCGTTACTCTTTATGCGATGCGCGGCAAGTTCCCTTTGTATTGCGTTGGCAATACATTCCGCACGTTCGTCCATGCTACCATACTCTTGGTCCGCGAGCGCACCACATACTTCGCGAATGATTTCACCGGTACTCTTACCATGTATACCTATGCTATCACTCCACCCATTTGTCCCTAACATTATCAATATGTTTGAGCCTGGGCGTAGAGTGTAGACTTCTTCATGATCGTGAGTACCATCGCTACTACCTAAGCGCTCGCAATAGCCTTCCGGGGTGTATATATATAGCCGGCCTTGATTAATACTACTGTCGAATGCAATCTTATTATCTGCGATTTGCACTACTTGCGTCGCAATTTCTGTTTCGCCATGCTTTGGGCGAGTATGTGATAAGTACGATTGCGCTTGATCGATGGCATCTGGTAACTGATGCCTAGCCTGTCGTAGAAGTCTCGTGGTTTGGTTGATATCACGCTGACCGTTCTTGCGCGTTGTCATCGCCCGAATCAAGCCTTGGGTCGCTGTCATTACGCCAATACGGGTAGTGTCATGGCCTTCTGCTACGACTAATGTGCCAGCACTCCTATCCGCTTTTGCCAGTACGTCATAATTGGGGTCGTTATTACTGCGACCCAAAACGATACCTAGGCCAGTTATGTTGGCACGAGCAGGCCTAGAAGGTTTATTTTGCCCAAGGCTTGAGGGTCTGCGGTGGCTGTTGTAGCCGAAAGTATCCCCAACGGCCTTAAGAACGGAATCATCCAGGTTGAGGTGAACGCTATCGTCATCGGGATCGTTTGCGATTCTTTGTTCGTATGAACGTGCGGGAAATCGGGGTTCATTGGATTCCCAAACTGGAGTTGCGTGATCGGGTCTGTACGTAGTGAATTCGGGTGCCCAACTGACTGCCATGATTACTCCCTTTTGACGTTAGGTACATGCGCAGTGTAGCTAGGGGTAGAACGATGGTCTGTAACGAGCGTTACAATGGCCTAGCGCGCCTATCCCCATGTCTCGAGATCAACAGGTGTTGGAGCATAGGTACTGACTCCTATATACTTACTCGTAATGGACGATATGGAACAATCGGCACTGGCGGTACGAACTGCCATAACTGTGGCTACCGAGCGTATTGGCATTGATGATTTGGCTGACAAAAAAGGTGCGTTCGACGCAGAAATTGCGAAGCCTGGGTTCTGGGACAATCCAAGTCATGCCCAGGAAGTTATAAAGGAGCAGGCTAAGTTGGAGCGACGAATTCGACCATGGCTCGATTTACGACGAGATGCCAATGACCTACTAGAATTGCTGACGCTAAATGACGGTAGTATGCGTGATGAACTGGAGCAATCATTAGCTGACATAACTGCGCGGTTTAATGTATTAAAAGAAGAGTTAAAATTCAGTGGCATGTACGATGACCACGATGTCATTTTGAGCATTCATGCAGGTGCAGGTGGTAGTGATGCCCAGGACTGGGCGGGTATGTTACTTCGTATGTATGTGCGCTACGCTGAAAAAGTTGGCTGGAACGTGCAAACAGTCGAAGAGTCTAGCAGCGAGGAGGGTGGCATAAAGAGTGTTACGATTGAAATCTTGGGTGATTTTGCTTATGGCAAACTCAAGGGTGAACACGGTGTACACCGGTTGGTGCGCCTCAGTCCATTTAATGCCGAGAGCCGTGAGACTAGTTTTGCGAAGGTCGACGTTATGCCAAAAATTGACGCTCCAGAGCTGGTTGTTATTGATGACAAGGATCTGAAAATCGATGTGTATCGCAGCGGTGGTCATGGTGGCCAATCGGTGAATACGACCGACTCAGCAGTGCGCATTACGCACTTGCCAACAGGCATTGTTGTGGCTATACAAAATGAGCGCTCTCAGTTGCAAAACAAAGAAACGGCAATGACTATTTTGCGCTCACGGCTCGCACAGTTACAGCTTGAGCAGCATGCCGAGCATCTAAGCGACCTCAAGGGACCGAATGAGCAGGCCGCCTGGGGTAATCAGATTCGTAGCTACGTCCTACACCCTTACAAGCAGGTCAAGGATCTTCGCACCAAGCATGTCTCAGCTGATCCTGACGCGGTACTCGATGGTGATATTGATCCATTCATTTCAGCTTACCTAGAATACAATATTGGGCATTAGACACACTAGTGGCGGCATAAACTCCCTAGACATCGGTATGACCATTGGTTCATATTGAGTGAGCAGATGCATGGGAACCTATGTAACGTCATAATCTTATATCACTGCTGTTCTACTACTTTGGGCTCTTTCGGTCGGGTACAATTTACGAGTATCCCCCCCGGTGTGTCGTGCTACAATAAGCATAATGATTCTATTGGACAGGGTAACGAAGATTTATAACAAAAACCTGGGGCCAGCACTGGACCGTGTGAGTTTGCACGTTGAGCCAAAAGAGTTCGTGGTAATAATCGGGCAAAGTGGATCGGGTAAGACAACGCTACTTAAGCTATTAACACGCGAAGAGCGACCCACCAGTGGCAAAATAATTGTAGGCGGTATAGACTACGACAAGTTACGTGACCGCGACATTCCATTGTTACGCCGCAAAGTTGGAACCGTTTTTCAGGATTTTAAGTTGTTGCCGAACCGAACTGTTTTTGAAAACGTGGCATTTGCGCTCGAAATTGTTGGGGTAGGGGGGCGTGAAATTAAGAATACGGTTCCAAAGGTGCTTGATATCGTGAATCTTAAAAGCCAAGCCGATCATATGCCACAAGAACTAAGTGGGGGCGAGCGTCAGCGCGTGGCGATTGCTCGTGCAATTGTGCGCCAGCCTAAGATTCTTATCGCCGATGAGCCAACTGGTAACCTTGACCCTAAACATGCCTGGGACGTTATACGAGTACTAGAAAAAATTAACCATTATGGCACGACAGTGTTGCTGACAACGCACAATCAAGAGATCGTCAATAAGTTAAAGCGGCGCGTAGTTACTATTGAGCATGGTCATGTCGGTAGTGATCGCGCGAGTGCTCAGTATGACGTTAAGAATTAGGAAACAGGAAGGGTGCTATGGGTGTGCAGAATGTGTTATATACAAGTGACAAACTGGTCAATCTCTGCCACTCGGGGCCTGTATACAGGGAGCTTTATTAGTGGGACGTAACATTATTACCTTTGCGCGTATTATACGCACCGGCATAGTTAACTTTATGCGCAACTTGTGGCTAGCAGTTGCGGCTATGGCCATTATGATTGTGACACTTACTATTGTGTTGTTTTCTATAATTGTTAACGCAACATTCAACAACACTGTGACGCAGATTACCAGTAGAATAGATGTTTCGTTATATCTTAAAGATTCTGTCACTCAGGCACAGACTAGCAAACTCATCGAACAGCTTAGGGCATTGCCGGGTGTACAGCATGTTACATATCTTAATAAGGAGCAAGCGCTTCAGGCTTATGAGCGCCAAAATGCCGGCAACAAGCAGCTTGTCCAGGCTATCAATGAAACTGACAATCCACTTCCGGCGACGGTGCATATTAAGCCAGACAGCCTGAACCAGATCAACCAGATTCGGGCCTTTATTAGTAAGCCCAGTATAGTCGCGTTGCAGTCCAACCCTGCTAATGATGGGGGGGATCGGCGCGTCGCTATCGATAAGATTACACATGCGACCAACATTTTACGCCGCGCTGGAGTTGGGGCAGTCCTTGTGTTTGCAACTATTTCTGTGCTCATTATCTTCAATACCATCCAGATGGCTATATTTAATAGACGTGATGAGCTGCAGATTATGCGTTTACTAGGTGCGGGCACTTGGTTTATCCGTGGTCCATTCGTGGTTGAAGCTATCATATATGGCATTTTTTCAGCTGGTATTTCCGTTCTGCTTATTAACTCTGTGTTTGTCACGGCAAGTAGTAGCTTGCAGGCAACTAGCTTCGGCCTGCTTGATATTAGTTATAGCCAATCATTTTTTGAACATCATTTCTGGTCGTTATTGATCTTACAGTTGGCACTGGGTATACTGATTGGTGCCGCTTCGTCTGTGATTGCTACGCGGCGATATCTTAAATTCAAAACGACCAAAAGACAATCTAAAGGGTAAAAAGGCTAACGAAAAAAATGAAAGGCTATTCGGGCAGCTTGTTAGCGTCAAGCTAGTTAATCTTTTTTGTTTTTCAGAAGCTTAACTGGGGGAAAATAGTTGAGAACTAAGCATAAACGTGATACCATAAATATGGTAGTTTTAAACTCAAAAACTATGAAAACAAAAGTCTATCAGGTAATTTCCACTAAACTTAGTATCGGTTTGTTGATGGTATCGGTCTTCGTGCTGGTTGGAGCTAGCTTGCTCTCTTCTGGCAGGGTGGTACGGGCAGATAGCTACCAAACACGTATCAATGCGCTTAGCAATGAAAACACGAAGAGCCAGGCGGCAATCGCGCAGCTTGAAAGCCAGGCGTCTAGCTATCAAGCCATTATCAATAATTTGCAGTCACAAATTGGTGTTTTGCAGGCATCAATTAACAGTAATCGGGGCTTACAGACTAAACTTGAGCAAGAAATAACCACAGACCAAGCAAAGATCACTGAAGAACGAAACTTATTGGCCAATGATGTAAAAACTATGTACGTTGATGGCACGCCGAGCACACTTGAGATACTTGCTACTAGTAAGAACCTTAGCGACTTTATAGATAAACAAGAGTATCGAACGAGCGTGCAAACGAAGCTGCAGGACACCGTACAACAAATCACCATATTGCAAAGTCAGCTAAAAACACAGCAGCAACAGGTTCGTGATTTAATCAGTAAGTTACAGGCCCAGCAAGATCAGCTGTCGAGTGACCAATCACAACAGCAGTTCTTGCTTAATTCCAACAAGAGCCAGCAGGCGTCGTACGTTGCGCAGGTGCAGGCCAATGATGCAAAAATTGCCCAAATCCAAGCTGAGCGGGCAGCTGCGATCGCTCGTATCAGTGGAAGCTACGGGCGAAGTGCCGTTGGCTCTCCTATTCAATTCAAAAACTTTTGGACGGCCTACTCGACATGTGGCGGCGGGTACAGCTATTGCTGGGCAGGGTTTAACCAGTTGGTCAATGATCCATGGGGGCTAGGTTATGCACATGAGTGTGTGCATTTCGTCGCCGACTGGTTAGCTCGCCATGGCTATCAAGTGCCACATTTTGCTCCAGGAGCTGGCAATGCTGATAATTGGCCTAGTTATGGAACTATAGTTCCAGCCTCGCAGGTGCAGGTTGGTGACGTTGCCTATATGCCGTTAGCGCCAGTAGGCCATGTAGGCGTCGTTACTGCGATTAATAGTGATGGAACTTTCCACATTGAGCAAATGAATTGGCCAGTTGGAGGGTATTACAGTGAGATGGATCTGTACCCTCAAAATGTTACGTTCATTAGTTTCCCTAAGAGCTAGGTATTTCTGTCGATACAAATTAGTGACGATATGTAGCTAAACAACAATCAGTGGATGCAAAAGTGCCGTTGCTTGCCCACTTTTGAGCATGAATATCAAATGCTTGTTCAGCGGGTGTATTTATAGGTAGCGAACAGTGTGTAGCGAAACGGCTTATATATCAGATCAACCGGATTTGGCCGGTCAATTTGGTATCCACCAAAGCGTTTCTTAAAACTGGTTACTCCGTGCAGGTGCGTGCTTTTTACGTTGTCGGTTATGCCGCCAAAGCTCAGTGTGACCCAGCCACGTTTGCGGGATTCAAGTATAGTATTCCAAATAATAAAGTATGGCGGGGCAATTTTGCGAAAGTCGTTGGATGAACCTGAAAAAACATAATGCACTATGCCATCATATGCGGCAAAAACAGATGCGGCGGCAGGCTTGTCATCAATCGTGCAGATCGCGACAAGTCCGCTGTCGGCTGGAATAGACTGCAAGACGGCTTCGTAGTATTTTTTGCTCTGAATACTAAAACCATCGCGTGCTGCTGTGGTTCGCATAAGGTTGAAAAAAATATCGATTGGCGCTTCAGCCGGTGCGTAGAAGGCTAATCTTGCGTTTGCACGCTCAGCAAGACGTATATTGTATCGGGCATGTTTGTGCATCCCCATCCATAGCGCTTCTTGATCACCTAGTAGATCGAGTAGCCATTCAGCTCGTGGCTGTAAACTAGCGGTTACTGCGAGCTGGTTGGCGACTGGGGCTATACCCGGAAGGTCTGTCATGCCACGGCTATCAAATCGTACGAATGCTGCGCCGGTGCGTTTAGCAATCGGTGCAAAAAATAATCTGAGAGCCTCAAATAGTTCGAGAGTCCACGTTTGTACGATAGGGCCGTACGGGCAGTATAAAAATCGGATACCGCCTGGTGCGTCATATCGTACGGCCAGGCCAGCCGCTACGGTTTTTTTACCTTCGGAGGCGACAAAATAGATCACTGTCTTGCCGTCACGCTCTTGCCAGGCGCCATAAAACGGCGCCTGCAAGAACGAAATTGCTTCGCGGGTGTGCTCGAACTTAGCTAGTAACTGCCCATATTCAATGCGGGAGCATTCCCGTATATTCAAGCCGTTCTTCATATTGTGTATATTGTAGCGCACAATCGGCTTACGTAGGGTATACTGGTAGCCATATGAGGATACGAAAAATATGGAAACGGGTGTATCGTCCACGCACGCTCAGGGCGCTTGGCGTGGCTGTTGGTATTATAGGTATATTTAGTCTTGGGGTGCTTGTCGGCGATGGACGCTTTAGCATCGTTCCACAGGGCCAGCTTAGTAATCGGACCGGGTTGCCGCGAACCCTCAACTACGCTAGTGTAAACCAACTGTATGATACGTTGCGAGCAACATATGATGGTAAGTTGACTGAAACTCAAATCCTGAACGGTATTAAACATGGCTTGGCGAGTGCTCCGAACGATCCTTATACTGAGTATTTTACGCCCAGTGAAGCTAAGGCATTTAACAACGAATTAAATGGTATAGGCCTGACGGGTATAGGAGCTGAGCTCTCGGAAAATGCCAAAGGCGACATCATTATTATGGCACCGCTCAATGGGTCACCGGCAGCCGCCGCAGGTATCAAAGCGAAGGATATCATAACTTCCATAGATAATCAGACGACAGCCGGCATGTCAATTAATACGGCAGTTAGTAAAATTCGTGGTCCCAAGGGCAGTAAAGTGACGCTTGGCATACTTCGTGGCAGCAAAGAGCTGACGTTCACAATCACTCGTGCCGAAATTGCTATACCAACAGCTACTTCGAAGATTCTGAAAGATAACATTGGCTATTTGCAGATAAGTCAGTTTAGCAGTGACACGTATGGCCTAGTCCAGCAAGCGGTTACGAAGTTGCAACATGCGGGTGTAAAGAAGTTAATAGTTGACCTGCGTGATAATCCGGGCGGAGAAGTAACCTCTGCCAAGAATATTGCTAGTCTCTGGCTACCTAAGGGCGCCATAATAGAGCGAGAAAAACGAGGTAGTCAGGTGATTGCTACATATAGGGCAACCGGCAATAATCCGTTGAAAGGCATGCCTACGGTAGTTCTGGTAAACAGTGGATCGGCTTCGGCTGCGGAAATTACTGCTCTAGCACTGCACGATAACCATGCAGCTATCATCATGGGCGAGCAAAGCTTCGGCAAAGGTGTCGTGCAATCAGTGATTCCATTCTCTGACGGTAGCGAGTTTAAAGTGACTATTGCTAAATGGTATAGCCCAGACGGAACCAATGTGAATCATAAAGGTATAACCCCTGACAAACTTGTGCCACTGAACGTTGCCGAAGCTAAGGTTGGTATAGACACACAGCTTCAGGCAGCTGAGAATTACTTGCAAGGTAAGTGAGCAGTGAGGTTAGCAAGCGTTGTGATAAAAGTCATTTGTAGTTGATTGTATCCGTTTTCTGCGGTACTATCTAAAGGAATTAAAAAGAGGTGAGATACGTGGCGGACAAGTCCACTAAGTTCATTTTTGTAACCGGTGGCGTACTTTCTGGATTGGGAAAGGGTATTACCGCCGCTTCTATCGGCAATCTCTTGAAGGCCCGCGGGCTCAACGTTAATATCCAAAAGTGTGACCCCTACTTGAATGTTGATGCTGGCACTTTAAACCCACGAGAGCACGGCGAGTGTTTTGTTACTAAAGATGGAGCTGAGACTGACCTCGATCTTGGACACTATGAACGTTTCCTTGACCAGGAGCTGACGCAAAGCAGCAGTCTTATGGCGGGGCAGATTATCTCTAAGGTCATTAACGACGAGCGTGCTGGTAAGTATGCCGGTCAAACTGTTCAGTATATCCCCCATGTAACCAATGAATTCCAGGATGCAATTTCCGAGGCGGCGCATGGTCATGACGTACACATTGTGGAAATCGGCGGTACGGTAGGCGATTATGAAAGCTTGGCGCTTATTGAAGCTATTCGTGAGCTTGGTTTCCGAGTGGGGCGTACGAACAGCCTCTTTGTACACGTTGTATATTTACCGTATCTTGGCGCTAGCAATGAAATTAAAACCAAACCTGCGCAGAACGCGGTGCGTACACTGCGTGGGTTCGGTGTTATGCCCGATGTGTTGGTAGGGCGTAGTGAAATGATTCCGTCGGAAGGTATCTCACACAAGCTTAGTATGTTTTCGGGGATACCCGAAGAGGCTATTGCGCTCCTACCGAACGCTGACAGTATCTATGAGGTACCATTGACACTTGAAGACTCAGGTATTACTGATGTTATTTGTCAGCGGTTAGGTCTAAAATGCCAGAAGCCGCAATTAGCAGAGTGGCGCAAGGTAGTCGAAAGGGCGACAACACCGCAGCAACATTTATTAAAAGTGGGGGTTGTTGCGAAATACCTCGATAATGCCGATACCTATATGTCGGTGTTTGAGGCATTGCGCTCTGCCGCCTGGGCAAACCACGCACATGTTGAGATTACGTGGATTGATGCCGAAAAACTTGAAGCAATGCCATCGGCTGAGGTTGAGAAGACACTGCGCACAGTTGATGGTTTGGTAGTACCTGGTGGCTTCGGTAGCCGTGGCATAGAAGGGAAGATTATTGCTGCCCAGTATGCATTACGACACAAGACGCCGTACTTGGGGTTATGCTATGGCATGCAGATGATGGTTATTGCCGCCGCGAGGCTTGCTGGGCTCGAAGGAGCCAACACTACAGAGGTTGACCCTAATACACCACATCCAGTCATTAATACCATGGACGGTCAGCAAGGTATGGAAAATACTGGTGGTACTATGCGTCTGGGCAATTACGCGTGTCATTTTACTGAAGATAGTCTAGCCGCAAAGCTCTATGGTACGCATGATGTGCTGGAACGTCATCGTCACCGCTTTGAGGCAAATGGTACCTATGTGTCGGATTACGAATCGTGGGGTATCCGGGCGGTAGGTATTAATCCTGACAGCAACTTAGTAGAAGTGATTGAGGGCGTCGATCATCCGTTTTTGATGGCTAGCCAGTATCATCCTGAATTTAAGAGCCGGCCTAATAAACCACATCCGATGTTCAAGGGGTTTATAGCTGCACTGACTGCTCAGGCTGCCAGTCATCCTATAACACACTCAGTGAAAGCAACGGTATAGTGTAGCATTTACTCATTGTTTTTTAGGGTTACGTAGGGTAGCATAAGCAGTATGGGCGATTCAAAAGGTAAAAAAATACTGTTAGTTGAAGATGACGATGCGCTAGCAAGCGTGTATTCTATGCGCCTAAAAGGTGAGGGCTTTGAAGTTGTGCGTGTCGCTAATGGCGAGGACGCGCTTGCTGCCACTAAGGAGCATAAGCCTGACCTTGTGCTTCTTGATGTTATGATGCCAAAAGTAAGCGGGTTTGATGTGCTCGATATACTGCGCAATACTCCCGAAACTGCCAATATAAAGATAGTCATGTTAACGGCACTGAGCCAGGAAACTGATAAACAGCGTGCTCAGAGTCTTGGTGTTGATGACTATCTTGTTAAATCTCAGGTGGTCATTTCTGATGTTGTTGACCGCATAAAGTATCACCTCGGATTGTCATAACCACCGCAGGGCTTTGCCATTGTCCTCTCTAAAAGCAGTTTTTACTAGCATAGAATCATCAAAACTAGGCCATATCTGTGCTAAGGGTAGTCAAAACTTCACAACCACTTGCTTAGACTGCCAGGACGCTGGCCTTTCCAGATTAGGGGGAAGTAGTAATGCTTGTAATAAGTTTTAAGTTGCTATGTAGGAAGGCCCTTGAGCTAGTAGAGTTTTCTGTGGTACGGCGGTCTTGTAACTACTCCTGGCAGGTCTACAATAAACCCCACGCTTTTGGTGGGGCTTATTGAATGTAGAAAACAATGACGGGGCTACTCGACAGTAACCTCAGTACGCCGGACGGACTTACCGCTAAATGTGCGAACCTTACGGCTAGCCATTTTAACGACGCCGTCACGTGTAGCGTGAATGGTGAAGTTACGGCTGAGCTTAGTGCCATTACCGGCACGCTTAGTCATGCCAACTTGACGAACTATAACCTGACCAGTCTTGACCTTCTGGCCACCGAACAACTTGACGCCTAGGCGCTGACCCGCGCTATCACGAGTATTTTTGGCGGTACCGCCCGCTTTAACGTGTGACATTGGAAACTCCGATTAACTATAGACTTGAGGTAAAACCTTAGCCCTTTTGTAAAACTAGCAGTTCACGGGCTACTATTTGACCTTCTCGATAATAGAGTAGATCTGTGCTTCGAACGTGCTCAAATCGTATTTGATTATAGCCCAAATCGCTTATCTGGTCAATAAGGGGCAAATGTCTAAAATGAGCGCTTATTTTGTCTTGGCCGCTACTATCTCTAGCAGCTCGTATGTTCCAGGCGGGTACAGCTAAACACAGACGCATGCCCGTAGGGATTTGACTACGCATATTTATGAGAAATTTTTTCAGTATAAGGTTTACTTCACTAACGGTCCGAGTCAACATTTCTGGCGATGGAGTACTAGTAAAGGGTCGACCTAAATATGCTTCACAAGTAACAAAATCCGGGGTAGGGGACCACTGGTGATCAGTAGCGTCTCCCTGTTGTAGCGTGTAATTAACGGTAGATAACGGGAAATTAATAGTTAACCATTCAAGGTTGGTCCGAGAATAGTCGACCATTCGCAGTTCGAGGTCGGTACCGTATGCATTGTAGCCCATAAGTAGAGCTTCTTGGAGCACTACACCAGTTCCGCAGAATGGATCTAAAACTGTTCTTGTTGTTTGGGTGTGTATTGAGCCGCCGGCTAAATTTAAAAGTACCTGTGCTAACTTAGGTGGCAACATGCCTACACGAGCGTCACGCTTGGGGCGTCCGCGGTCACGCAGTGTGTAACTGTCGATATCCTGAACGTGAGTTGTGCGTGCGATGATTGTCGTATTACTACTGGTAGCAATAGCGAGCAGCTCAATACCAGTCGGACCGGTGAGCTTATTATGCATAACCTGGGCAGTGCTGAGCTCTAGCTCGGGATTGGGTGTAAGGCGTACCGATCGACCGGTTTTGCTGCGCAGGATTTTTTTAAGCGTTAAGCCGGTGGCGTTGAGTTTACCGGTGGTAATCGGGATGTTAAGTGCACTTAAACCCAGTTGGATTTTTCCCTCAGGGAGATTGCGAGCTACGGCTATAGCACTTTTGACAAGCTGTTTCTCAGTACTCTTCCAGAGATTGTCAGGTACAGTAGCAATAATTTCCGCAAGTCTGGTGCTACCACCCAGACGCCTAAAATCAACCTGGTTGACGGGTACTTCGAGCTTGGCGACGTGAGTGGCTACTGGGGTTAACGCTCTGGCCCCGTACAGGCTTTCCAACTCAGCTAAACCAAGAGCAGGCTGGCGCCCTAGAATCAAGATGCTATTCATAGTGATTAGTTGTATAGTTCACATTTCGTATTATCTCACGTTTCACTACCCATATCTGAAAAATTGTGTCACAAAGTACATGGTATGTGGACGGAAGTAGGAAAAAATCTGTGCATTGTCACTCGTAAAATGTAGAATAGTACTAATGTCGAGATTCTCTGCATTTCTAGTATATCGCTGGAAGCTTATAGTAAATGTCGTAACTATTGCGGCACTATTTATTTTAATCGTTGTTAGTCGCGCCCAACTAGCGCAAACCTTTGACAACTTATTTAAGGTACACGCTTGGGCACTACTGCTCATAATACCGGTAGAATATCTTAACTATGACGCGCAAGCACGGCTATACCAAAAATTATTTGCTTTGACAGGTAATCAGTTGGGGTATTGGAGGTTATTCAAAGCGTCTTTGGAATTAAACTTTGTAAATAATGTGTTCCCGAGTGGAGGTGTGACGGGGATCAGTTACTTTGGTGTACGAATGCGAGGTGAAAATATTACTGGTGCCAAGGCAACATTAGTGCATCTTATGAAACTGGTGATGTTATTCTTGAGCTTTGAGGCGTTGATCGTTGTAGGTATGTTTTTCTTAGCAGTAGAAGGGCATATGAGCAGCATTATCTTGTTGGTGGCGGGTAGTTTAACAACACTATTGGTGGTAGGAACGGCAGCGTTTGCCTTTATAATCGGTAGCGAGAAACGTATCGCGAGCTTCTTTACTTGGGGTACGGTGCAATTAAATAAAATAATACGTATTGTACGGCCCGAGTACGGCGAAACAATAAATATAGCTCGAGCACGAATGATGTTTGAGGATCTGCACGCTAATTACATGCTTGTGCGTAAGGATTGGCGACAATTGCGCCAGCCATTTTGGCAAGCATTTCTTGCCAATTTGTGGGAAGTAATGGCAGTGTATGTGGTGTATATAGCCTTTGGACATTTTGTAAACTTTGGTGCGGTTATATTAGCGTATGCTGTAGCAAATTTTGCGGGGCTAGTAAGCATATTGCCTGGGGGTATTGGCATATATGAGGGCTTAATGACCTTAGTGCTGGCTGCCGCCGGTGTACCGTCGGCGTTAAGTCTGCCGGTAACGGTTATGTACCGTATATTGAATATGGTTGTGCAATTACCGCCGGGGTACTATTTGTACCATAAGGCCTTACATGGCTCAAAGGCTAGTTGACGTACATACACTGTGAGAAGTTCTGAGTCTATTAGTATGTGGCTACCATGTACGTCTATAATGATGGTTATGGTGCAAAAATACTGTCTTACAATATGTCTATGAGTAGTACGTTGATTTTTAGTGTTAGTGATTTTGTCGCTTATCTTAACCAAACGCTTGAGGTCGCATACCCATATGTGACTATCGAAGGTGAGGTTGCAAACTTTCGAGTTAGCAAAAATCGTTGGGTCTATTTCGATTTAAAAGATAAAGATAGCAGTGTTCGATTCTTCGGTACTGTGTATAGCCTGCCAGGGCCGCTTGAAGATGGCATGGTCGTACGCGTGAGCGGTAATCCTCGATTACATAATCTGTATGGTTTTAGTGTGAATATACAAAACGTAACCCCGGTGGGTGAGGGAATGTTGCGCCGAGCAGCGGACCTATTGGCCACGAAACTGCAAGCTGAAGGGCTGTTTGCACCAGAGCGTAAACGGTCGTTACCGTATCCACCGCAGCGAATCGCATTGGTCACCGCTGGTGAGTCAGCAGCGTATGTGGATTTTTTAAAAATCTTGAACGCTCGTTGGCGTGGTGTGCGGGTTGATCTCTATGACGTACAAGTACAGGGAGAACCGGCGATCAGACAGATTGTTGCCGCTATTGCAGCGGTAAACGCACAACCTGATGTACCTGATGTACTGATTGTGACTCGTGGTGGTGGTAGTACTGATGACCTGGCAGCGTTTAGTTCCGAACAAGTGACACGCGCAGTCGCAACCAGTCGAGTTCTGACGTTGGTAGCTATTGGGCATGAAATAGATGTTAGCTTGGCTGAGCTTGCAGCTGATAAGCGTGCCAGTACGCCAAGCAATGCTGCTGAGTTACTGACACCCGATCGTGTTGAAGTGCTCCGGCGACTAGGTAGCTTGCGAACTGACTTGGGGCAGGGGCTGATACGGATTGTAACAAATCGCAAGGAATGGCTGGTACGTCAGCGCACTGAACTTGATCGGGGGCTCCAGGCGAGCTATCAAACAGCGCAGCTGCGCCTAAGGTCTGCTCGTCAGATATTAGACGCTTATGATCCAACAGCGGCTTTACGCCGCGGCTATGCGTTGGTGCGTCGTGACGGCGTATTGATAAAGAGTGTCAGCGCATTGCAAACGGGGCAGTCGGTTGATCTTATGTTGAGTGACGGCGTGGCGCAAGCTACAATTAAACATGTGACATGTGACACATAGCAAGGAAGTTATGACAAAGAAGACAGAAGAGTTCGATTATAGCAAAAAGTCCGCTGAGCTAGAGAGTATTGTTGGACAGTTGCAAAATCCGGACATCCAGCTTGATGAGGCAACCAAGCTGCACGCTACTGGGCTTAAGCTCATAAATGAGTTGGAAGCCTATCTAAAGCAAGCGGAAATACAGGTACGTCGACATGTAGCCCACGAGTAGCCTATATGATAGACGCAGCAGTTATTTTGGTATCGCTTGCGCTCCTGGCATTTGGTGGGGTTCTACTTCGCGGGGCGCCGTACCTACCAACATTGGATAGCCAAGCAAGAATAGCGCTGGAACTGCTCAGCCTACAGCCAGGACAAACGTTGCTTGAGCTAGGAAGCGGCGATGGCAAGGTATTGGTATTGGCGGCACGTGCAGGATTGAATGTGGTGGGTGTGGAGCTTAACCCATTTTTAGTGGTCATTTCTTGGTTACGAACGCGGCGCTATCGTAAACGTGTGCGTATTATTTGGGGTGATTTTTGGTATGTGCAGTGGCCAGAATGCGATGGTGTATTTACTTTTTTGTTGGAACGATTTATGTCACGACTTGACGAGCGTATGCGGCTGGTACAGAAACCGTTAGCTAGTTTTGCATTCAAAATCCCTGATCGTAAGCCCGATGCCCAGAGAGGTGGTGTATATCTATACAGGTATTACGGAGATCAATAATTCATCAAACACTTCTGCGTGGGCTGCAACGGGAGTATTTTGCCATAAGACTAGACGGTGTTGGGTGATCAACGAGTTGCAGGTTGAATTGAAAAAAAATGTCGGTTCGGTTACCATGAGCGTAATGAAAACATTGAAAACTCTTGGCGAACGCGGTGAGCTCAACGCATTATTGCTGCCTTTTATCATATTAGCTATTTTATTTTGTGGTGTTGTTGGTTTTGGTGCGTGGGCATTCAGTAGTCGGCAGAACTATAAGGATCATACTGATGCTATGATCGCGACTGCGGTAGCCGCAAATAAAAATGTGGTGCAGGCTGCCGATGCAAAGCAATATGCTGAAGCGGCCAAGAGTCCATTGCGGACATATATAGGGCCAGTCGCATATGGCAGTGTGCACATAAGTTACCCAAGAACCTGGAGCGCATATGTAGATACAACCGATAGTAATAATCCACTAAATGCATATTTTCATACTGGCTACGTACCATCCGTGAATTCACAGCAAGCAACGTATAATTTACGCGTAGAAGTTGTTGCTAATTCATATACAAACGAGATGAGCAACTACCAGTCATACGTATCCCAGGGTACCGCTGTGGCTGCTCCGTATAGCCTGCCGAAAGTGCCGACGGTGGTCGGTACACGATTCTCTGGTGCGGTTTTCCCTGATAACCCGAACGCATCAGGCACTATCATACTTCTGCCACTTCGTAATACGACACTTGAGATTTGGATCGAGTCAAACGACTACCTTCATGATTTTAATACTTATGTGCTGCCAAACTTATCGTTCTCGCCATAGCAAGGGTCGTATCGCAGTGTTTTACAACACTTGTTGAGTAGCGGTGATGGCTGCGCTGGTGCTATACTTGGTGTATAAGAACGTGAGGGCGCGGACAAATATATATGCGGCAAAGCGAGGATGGTGCACAGCTTAATAGCCACGAACGATTGTTTTTGGGCTTAGCTGAGCAGCTTGTTCGTCCCTGGCTACAGGTAACCCAGCTAGCAGAACTTGCAACCGCTGATGACTTGGATACGGCACGGTTACGATGGCAAGCAACGCGAGCGATTAGTCAGTCATCAATACAATTGCTCGAAAGCTATGCGCTGAGCTTGCGAGTGCAGGGCAAGCTCACTCCACTGGTATTTGAACCTGTATCGATCTCATCACTGTTGTATGACACGGCTCACGCTCTACAGCCGTTTGCTCGACAGTACGACGTGACTTTAGAAATTGACGCTAGCCCACGTATGGAACCTATATTAGCTGATCGGGCAGTAGTACGGTCTGCATTGCTGAGTTTGGGGCAGGTGTTTATACTCGGTCAGGCTGAGGCCGATGAATCGTCTGCAGTGCACCTGAATGCTCATCGTGGCCGTTACGGTGTCGTAGCGGGGTTGTATGGAAATACTCATGAGATTGGAACCGACAGTTTGCGGCGCGCTCGTGAGCTCCAAGGGCGTGCCCGTGAACCGTTTCAGCGCTTGTTGAGCGGTCCTGCTGCGGGCGTGTTCGTAGCGGACAGTCTGCTACAGACGTTGGCGGCACATTTGCATGTAGCGCGCTATCATAACCTAACTGGCCTGGCAACCACATTCCAACAAAGTCGTCAATTACAGTTGGTATGACATATGAATTTTGTGTACGGTTGGCAAAAACTTCTGCTATTCGTCTTGCTGTATCGCCAACGCGCCTTCAGCCCAGGATCGGAGTTTTACCTGGGACGAATGTCTAGACTGTAGGCTTGAAAGATAAAATGCATATATTACTGATTGAACCAGATAAAATCCAAGCTCAGCTTGTCACTGAGGCTATCCAGCGTAATGACTATACAGTGACGCATGTAGTGTCGGCGCAGGCAGCAGTTCACTCGGTTGATGAATTGTTACCAGATGTGATCGTGCTTGAGTTGCAACTGCCTAGACATAACGGAATAGAGTTTTTGTATGAACTCCGCAGCTATCATGAATGGCTACGTATACCAGTAATTGTGTATAGCCATGTACCACCGAGGGAATTTGATCAGATGGCCGCGTTCAGCAAAGAACTGGGTGTGATCCAGGCTCTGTACAAACCGCGCACCAGCTTGGCTGCGTTGTGCGATGCTATACGTAAAGCAGCGCCAGAGATAACATGAGTCAACAGCAGGTTACCGTAGGCATAGTGCTGTCTCGGATCGATTATGGGGAGGCAGATCGCATCATTACATTCATTACGCCGGATGTTGGCAAAATACGGTTGATAGCTAAAGGAGTACGCCGCATTAAGAGCAAGCTGGCAGGCGGCATCGAGTTATTTAGTACGTCAAATCTTACATATGTCTGGGGGAGGGGGGATATTGGCACTCTCGTGTCGGCTCGTCTGGTCACACATTATGGTAATATCGTACGTAACGTTGATCGTACTATGCTGGGGTATGAACTCATTAAAGAACTACATAGGGCCACAGAAGATGAACTCGAGGTAGGTTATTTTCATTTACTCGAGCAGATATTTGTGGCGCTCAATGATGATGAAATAGTGCTGAAGCTTATTCGTTTATGGTTTAGCGCACAGCTGCTAAAACTTAATGGTCATACGCCTAACCTGCAGACTGACGCTACTGGCGCTAAACTAGATGCAGGCAAAAACTATGAATTTAGCTTTGATGATTGTACGTTTGTAGCCCGATCAGATGGGATGTTTGGTGCCCCTGATATAAAGTTTTTACGCCTGGTTTTTAGTGAAAACCAACCTGCAATGCTTGCCAAAATAGCGGGTATTATGCAGCGAATTGAGCATACTTACCAGCTAGTCGCATTTATGCAACAACAGTACATACGCTAAACGATAATGCAATTACATGGTTGCTAATGTGTTCTGCTTGATACGAACCTATAGCCGAAGCGCTACAAAGTAGGTATAATTCAATATCATGAATATGTGTAACTCTGTTAGCTATGGAAGGTTGTTTGACGTTGGCTTCGGCCTGTTGTAGCTTTTTTATCCAGAATCCAGCAAAAATATAACGTAGGTATAACGTATGAGTGATGTAAAAATGGACGATATCATTAGTCTGGCGAAGCGACGCGGCTTTGTGTATCCGGGTAGTGAGATTTACGGTGGTATGGCTGGTATGTATGACTATGGGCCGCTAGGAGTAGAGCTTCTGAACAACATCAAGGCCGCCTGGTGGAAAGAGCATGTGTATGATCGTGATGATTTTTATGGGCTCGATTCAGCAATTTTCAAAGATCCACGTGTTTGGGATGCGTCAGGGCATACGACTGGATTTTCTGATCCGCTTGCCGAATGTAAGAAATGTAATACACGTATTCGTGTCGACAAAGAACTTGAGAAAATTGGCGTTCATGCAGACGAAAAAATGTCTGAGAGCGAGCTAAATGAATTGTTTGCTGCCAATCGCAGTAAAATACCATGTCCTAGGTGCGGCGCAAAAGAATTTAGCCTAGTGAGAGCATTTAACCTGCTAGTAAAAACCAACATGGGTGATTTTAGTGGTGCGATAACCGATCAGCCTGTTTACCTCCCAGGCGAGGCATGCCAGGGTATTTACTTGAACTTTAAGAATGTCGTCGATACTACGCCAGCTAAAATCCCATTTGGCATAGCCCAGATTGGTAAGGCGTTCCGTAATGAGATAAGTCCGCGCAACTTCCTATTTAGGACTCGCGAGTTTGAACAAGCTGATACGCAATATTTCGTGCGGCCACATGAAAATCAGGCGGCGTATGAAGAAATCAAACAGAATCGCTGGAACTGGTACGTAAAAATGGGTATTCGTGAAGGAAATCTGCGACTTAAACAGCATGATAACTTGGTGTTCTATGCCTCAGATGCTTGGGATATCGAGTACGATTATCCATCGTATGGGTTTGATGAGCTGGAGGGTATCCATGATCGTACTGATTATGATCTGACGCAGCATTCCAAGTTCTCGGGCACGGATTTGTCATACGCAGATCCAATAACGGGGGATAAATATATCCCATGGGTTCTAGAAACTTCGGTTGGCATGGGCCGCATGTTTCTTGCGTTTTTGAGTGATGCCTATCGTGTAGAAGAATTGCACGGCGAAAAGCGTGTGGTACTAAAGCTTAAGCCAGACCTAGCACCGGTAAAGGTAGCGGTTAGTCCACTATTGAAGAATAAACCCGAATTGGTGGCTAAGGCTCGTGAAGTCTATACTATGCTTAAGAAGCAAGTTGGGAAAGTGATGTGGGACGATAACGGTAACATTGGTAAACGTTACCGTCGTCAAGATGAAATTGGTACGCCGTATTGTGTGACGATTGACTTTGATACGCTTGAAGGTGCTACGGAGGATACGGTAACCGTTCGTTATCGTGATACTGCCAAGCAGGAACGTGTTTCGATCTCAGGCCTTAGTGATACATTAAATGACATATAGCCAATGGGTGGTTGCACATGTGGTATGTGTATCATAACTTTATTTATATGATAGCTTGTAACAATGGCCAAACAATTTGATATCCCTTTTGATGCAATGACAGCAGAACACCTAGCTGCTCAGTTTGGCACGCCATTATATTTGTATGACGAAGGAGGGATACGTAAAACCGCGCGCGAGCTAACGAAAGCTTTTGCGTGGGCAAAAAACTACAAAAACTACTTTGCAGTTAAAGCCACGCCAACGCCAGCAATACTGAGTATAGTACTCGAAATGGGTATGGGGTTAGATTGCTCTAGTCGGATGGAGCTTCTGATGGCCCAACGTCTGCAGGTATCTGGTGAAAACATTTTCTATACAAGCAACAACACACCAAAAGAAGATTTTGAACTGGCCATCCAGCTTAATGTCACAGTGAATATAGATGACCTTACGCAAGTGCCAGTGTTTGTTGGCGCACTGCAAGGCAAACGGTTGCGACGGGCTGCAGTGCGCTACAATCCAGGTGGGCTTAAGCACGGCAACAGTATTATTGGTGAACCCGTAGAAGCAAAGTACGGTATGCGGCTTGACCAACTTGCCGAAGCGTTCACGCTACTTAAGCGGCAAGATATTACCGAGTTTGGATTACACACCATGGTTGCCTCAAATGAGCTCGACCATGAATATTTTGGTGAAACGGCTCAGGTTTTACTCCAAGCGGTAGACCGCGTCGAACATGAAACTGGTTTGCATATGAGTTTTATCAACCTGGGTGGTGGCTTCGGGGTTAATTATAAGCCGCATCAAAGACCATTCGACGTACAAGCTGCTGCAGCTGCTGTACGTGAAGTGCTTGTCAAAAATGGGCGCGAAGACCTGCATATCCATACCGAAAACGGACGCTATGTAACCGGCCCGCATGGCTATTTACTGAGCCGTGTCCGTTATGTAATGCAAAAACACAAAACTTATGTTGGTCTTGACGCCTCAATGCATAATTTGATGCGTCCTGGCATGTACGGTGCTTATCATCACCTTACAGTACTCGGTAAGGAGTCGCATGTACATACTGGAACCTATGACGTGGTCGGCAGCCTATGTGAAAACAATGACAAGTTTGCCATTGATAGAAAGCTACCAACAGTAAAGCCGGGTGATTACGTAGTTATACACGATTCCGGCGCACACGGGCATGCCATGGGCAATAATTATAATGGTTTGCTCCGCTCACCCGAGGTAATTCTACGCGAAGATGGCAGTACACAGCTCATAAGGCGAGGCGAAACGGCCGAAGATTATTTCAAAAACATGGTTTGGCCCGTAGTGCCCTAGACGGATTAGTATTCCTCAGAAATACTGCTCATAGCAGGCACGGCGATGTAAGTGGCAACTATATATCAACTATAGTGGCATCATTAGCAGCGCGTCGTACGGCATCACAACCGTTGCGAGCATTGTCTTTAGTAGCGTATTCTTCTCCTTGAGCAACGATTTCACCATTGCTAGCTCGCAGGCGCCAGCGATAGCGTCCTGATTTACTTTTATACACCTCAAATTTTGACATATAGGTACCTCTTAGCATTACCTATTATGCGCGTAATTAATAGTGGCAGTGTGTACGTAGGCCTACAGACGTGCAGATGTATGGATGTTCTTAAGTTGTATCAATTTCTAGATTATGTCTGTTGATATTATGCCGGTTTGAGCTATGCTAAGGCCTGTTCACAGAAAAGCTCTAATGTCGAATGGTACAAAGGTTCGACCGTCGTAGATGCTATTGTCATAATTTGCATAGCGACACGCTAACGCCTATCGCATAGTTGTTGATGCGGTAAATGAGGAATGAACCATGCTAGCATTTGCGAGTGTATATCCAATCATAGGCGTAAGTGACATTGCAGAGGCTATGGGATTTTATGGTGGCACGTTAGGACTAAAGGTGATGCACCAAGGTCCTTGTGGGGTTTTATATCAGTGTGGTGATAGTATGTTGTCTATTTACGAAACAGAATATGCCGGCAGTAATGAAGCGACGTATGCTACCTGGGAAGTTGACGACATAGAAGCGGAAGTGCAGGGTTTACTTGCAAAAGGTGTGAATTTTGAACGGTACTATGATATAGAGGGGGCAGTTCGTAGCGATTATGTGTACACAATGGGTGATGAAAAGGCAGCCTGGTTTACTGATCCAGATGGCAATATACTGTGTCTGCACCAGTTAGAGCTGACTGTCTAAAGTTGTTTCTTGTTGTCGTGTCTTCTTTATCTACTATTGAGGTGATTGCTACTACTATACAAAGGACGTAATGGCCTTGTTGTGCTTTAGACTAACCAATAACATGAGCGTAAGACTTACGGTTGGCTTAAACGACGGTAATGGCGATAGCAGGCATGAATAGGATAACAGCAAGAAACGGGCGGCGCTGGAAGCGGGGGCGTATGTATGCGGTGCTGTAAAACAGACAGCGAGTACAGAAAAACAAATGTTAAGGATTTTGTAACGGTAGCTGACATCAAATCACAGGATATGCTGCGAAATAATCTGGCGGCAGTATACCCTAGTGCGGTGATAGTCTCCGAAGAAGATAATGAATCTGTGCGACAAGACTTGTATGCTTCAAACTGCACCGGTTATGTGCTTGATCCTATTGATGGAACGTATAACTTTGCGCGTGATATGCGTGAGTTGGCTATATCCATCGGATATATAGAGCACGGACAGATTGTAGCCGGTGTCGTATATGATCCCTATAAAGAAGAGTTGTACGAGGCAGAACAGGGTAAGGGCGCACGGCGTAATGGCCATCTGATTCGGGTCAGTGAACATACGCTATCCGTGGAGCAAGCGTTGCCACTAGCAATGGCTACAATGATGCTGCGGCGGAGCGGAATCTCAAACGGCACATTGGCATATATCAACAGACCAGTATTATGCCATGGACGAGCTGTCCGGGGAGTGCCATATTAGCCATGGTTTGGGTAGCATGCGGTCGTATAGATGCATTTCATCATAACGGCCTTAAGCCATGGGACAATGCAGCAGCATTTCTAATAGTGCGTGAAGCTGGCGGTATAGTGCATGACTTTATTGCCAAGGATGCAGACTTTACAAGCTCAATGGCGTTGGTGGGCGTGCCAGAATTGGTTGCTGAAATTGAACCAATATTCGAGCAGATTGATCAAACGCTGCTACACTAAAAGGTAATGACAAAGCTGATTATCTTGCGAGGCCCAAGCGGTGCAGGCAAAAGCACTACAGCCCGCATGTTGCAAAGACAATCATCGCGAAAAATTGCGGTGGTTGAGCAGGACTATTACAAAGAAGTAATGTTCAATGATCGAGAGAGCTCGGTGAAGGCAAGACACGAGATGGTTATTAATGATGTGCTGATTGCATTACAACATGGATTTGACGTCATTTTGGACGGCATCTTCAGTCTGCCAAGTCATCAGGAGACATTCCAAAAATTATTTGCTCAACATCCAGATGACAATTATCTGTATTTTTTTGATATCAGCTTAGATGAAACATTGCGCCGCCATCAGACGCGTTGGCAAAAGGACCATTTCGGTGAGAGCGAAATGCGTAGCTGGTACAATTTAGCCACACGCACCAATTATATGTCTGAAATTGTCATATCAGATAATTCAACGATTGAGCAGACCGTTATGCGTATACGAAAGGAGACGGGCATATGATTACATACTATACTGATGGTAGCGCCAGTCCAAACCCCGGACCGGGTGGCTATGCAGTTATACAGGAAGGTAAGCCGGTTGCCCTTGGGACGGAGCCGAACGGTGCTAGAGAGACAACTAATATTCGTATGGAAGGCTATGCTCTGATGGCAGCGCTCAAACTCGCGGCGGGTGAGCCATGCACGGTACATACGGATAGTGAATTTTGGGTTAATGTGCTTACTAAGTGGGCGCCAGGCTGGCGTGAGAATGGCTGGAAGAAGCGTGGCGGGGAAATCAAGAACCTTGATATCGTACAGCAACTCTATCCACTATATGAAAAGTCACACGCAAAGCTCGTGTGGGTGCGTGGTCACAATGGTGATATTGGCAACGAGCTTGCCGATACATGGGCGAACAAGGCTCGTCAGGGTATTCGATTGTAGGAAAATTTTACAGCAGATGTCGGGATCGGGTTGCGGTAAACTAGTGTGGTGCCTCATGGACATATAGGCGGTAGTGTTTCAACATATTGACAACAATTGTCTGAGGACTTGTTTGTCAAAGCAATTTGCGTGATAAGCAAGCTGGCTTACATCAAGTCAAGGCAAAAGCAAATTATAAAATTAAATTTGGATTTTGAATAAATTATGGATACAAATGCTTCTAATAGTGTCAGCAACGCAGTGGAAGTGGCACAGCCGGCTCTTACCGGTAGTGTTGTGCCGGACGATGGTTATAGCTTGGATAACTACGTTGAAACTGATGTGTTCGCTTGGGCAAACAATCTGGTGCAATACAAAGATGAACTTAAAGTTGAGCTGTTCTTTATAAGCAAAAATTATGTACTGTATAAAACAAATCTAGCGGAAGGAATTAAAAAACAGCTTGAGCCAATTTTTGTTGATGAAATGCTGGAGTATATCCTTGAAGGTGTTGATAAGGGCTTAATAGTACGTGGGTTCGAGAAGGCGGAGGCAGAAGAGCATGTATTACAGCGTACACAAGTTGCCAAAGTTGAGAAGCTGCGCGAAACGTTAGGTTGGCTCAGGACTCAAGAACACGAAATTGTACTCTTCAAAGAAGATGAACACGATATAAATCATATGAAGGGCGTGCTGGCACGAGTAAGCCACCCTGAGATTAAAGAGCCGTTTTATGTTGCGAAGGTACTCCCCAAGAGCCAGGTTATGAAGGGCCGGACCGGTTGGATGTTACGAGGTGACAAGTTTATACCATTTGATGCTGATGCTGCACTGCGATTGCCAACTGATCCGCAGCTACTAGTACTGGGGCAAGATCTATATGTATTTAGTCAGCCTAAGCTCAAGAGTTTATTCGGCTATGACGCCAAAGAACAGGCGGTAGCCGAGAGCAAAATTCGTGAGATAGAAGAGACTTATCGCTTGAGTTTTGGCGAAGGTTTAGGCATACAAAATCTCGTAAAAGATAAAAAGGCGCTTGTCAAAAAGCTGCAAAAACTTGAGGTAGGTAAGATAACTCAAGAACAAATTTTACAACAATCTGAGGATCTAGACTTAGGTGTGATGCCAGACGACAGCGGGGCTATCATTATTATGGACGATAAAGATATCACAAAGTTCATAAACCTAATGAACGAAGACTATATGGAATCTCCAGTAACAGGTGAGCGTTACGAGATTATCAAAAAGCGATTACTTAAGCCTGAAAAAGACGAAGGTGACTCGTTGGCTGATATTCCTATTAATGTGTAGTAGTACATTGTCGTTACATACGGGTGTTGCCATTAAGCGCTCTATACCGCAGCACTCTTTCTGGCACTGCTCATAACGGCATACAAAACGGTTATATTGCTATATCCGATCCAAAGGTGTTCTAAAATCTACATTCCAGGTGGGTGAATATTGAGTGTTATACTGGAAAGTCATGAGACAAGCGCAGGCACTTACTGTTATGCTGGAGGGCAATTCTGTTTTTTTAACCGGCGCTCCAGGGGCAGGCAAAACGTATGTACTGAACGAGTTCATTCGTATAAGTAAGCGCCAAGGAAAAAACGTGGCGATTACAGCCAGTACGGGTATTGCTGCAACGCACATTGGGGGCATGACCATACATAGTTGGAGCGGACTTGGTATCAAAGATATTCTGACTGACTGGGACCGAGAGCGTTTGCAGAACACCGATCGTTTGATCAAACGATACAACGCGGCGGACGTACTGGTAATTGACGAAGTTAGTATGTTACACGGCCAGCGTCTGAATATGGTGAACGAAGTTGCTAAATTGCTGCGAAAGAGTGATAAGCCGTTTGGCGGCCTGCAAGTAGTGTTAGTGGGTGATTTGTTTCAGCTACCCCCTATTACTCGTGGCGGTGATCCAGTTGATTTTGTGCATTTGAGTGAAGCATGGGCTGAATTATCGCCCAAAATCTGTTATCTGACTGAGCAACACCGTCAAGTAGACGATAACTTGCTTGACCTGCTTGAAGCGATGCGCCGTGGCGAAGTGAATGAAATGCACGAAGTCGCCTTACGGGAACGACTCCAAAAACGGCATCCTAATGATTTAGTAGTCACACGGTTGTTTAGCCATAATGCAGATGTTGATAGTATTAACCAGCGGTACTTGCAAGAAATTAACGGTGACGTAGCAGCATATCGCATGCTAACCAGTGGTCAGGCAATAAAAGTCGAAAGCTTGGTAAAAAGTGTGCTGGCACCTGAGACTTTGGAGCTCAAGATCGGTGCAGAAGTTATGTTTGTAGCTAATAATTTTCAGGCTGGTTTTGTGAACGGGACAAGGGGTAAAGTAATTGATTTTATTGATGATCTGCCATTAGTGCTGCTATTAGATGGGCGCGAGGTAAAAGTCGAGCGGCATAGTTGGAAGCTTGAGGAAGACGGTAGGGCTAAAGCTGAAATCATGCAGCTTCCTTTGCGCCTAGCATGGGCTATTACTATCCACAAAAGCCAAGGCATGAGCCTGGACGCAGCTGAGATCGATTTAACACGGAGTTTTGCGCCTAGCATGGGCTACGTGGCACTTAGTCGGGTACGCAGTATGGACGGCGTGTATCTCGCCGGCATCAACCAGATGGCACTTATGATGCATCCGGACATTTTTGCCTTTGACCAGGTCTTGCGTGACGAATCAGAAGCGTTGGCGTACGTAACTGCTGAATGCAATGGCTCGGATGTGGCGCCAGACTTTGTTGATGATTTGTTCGAAGGCCCATCGTATGACGAGGATTTGCTTGTGCGCTTAAAACAGTGGCGGTTGGATCGCGCTCGCGCCGATAAGGTGTCTGCATTTATAGTTGCGCACAACACATTACTTGAGGAACTGGCGCGCCGCAAGCCGCAGACCGTTCAGGCACTGCTTGGTATTAAAGGCTTTGGACAGAACAAACTCGATAAATATGGATCCGAATTACTAGAAATCCTCACGACCTGACTTGTTAGGACCACGTATGGCATGGACTGTGTACATTTGCTCACTTTTATTAGCCAGTGTATTCCTTAGAACGGGCTATTCTGCCTATTCATTAGACACTAATGAGGGGCTGTGCTATTTTGACTTCTTCATATTGTGTGGTAAATAACTACCGTAATGCGCTACAAGTGGTATGATGAATATGGAATGAGTAGCCAAAAACGACCGATTCGACCGCATGCTGCGTTAGACCAGACGGAAACCTCTAAACAACGACGCACGAAAAATAACTATGCTTTTATAGACAGTCAAAATCTGAACCTTGGTGTGCAAAAACTAGGGTGGAAGATGGACTGGCGTAAGTTCCGCTTATGGCTGCAGAAAGAATATAACGTTACTCATGCGTTTATGTTTATCGGGTATATGGTGGAGAATGAAGCATTATATGAGCTCATGCATGAGCATGGCTATCTGATAGTATTGAAACCGACGTTGGAGATTAAGGCGGATACTATGATCAATGCCGGTGAAGAACACAAAGATGAGAAACCAGTGGTGAAGGGGAATATTGATGCCGACCTAGTCCTTTATGCTATGAAGGAATATCGCAATTACGACAAGGCTGTCGTGGTAAGCGGTGATGGTGATTTTTTTGGGCTGATTGAATATCTCATTAACCAGCATAAGCTGCTAAAACTGCTGACCCCTAATCAACGGTACTCGACATTACTTAAAGAGTTCGATACATATATTGAACGTCTGGACCAGCACCGCAAAGAGCTTGCGTATCGTGACCATCGTCGTAATTCGCATAGGTCTAAGGTAGTGGAAAAAAACGCCGTAGAACATCCACGGCCTGAAGCTTAACCCTAGTCAGCTAATCTCTTTTGAAGACTATTAAGCATAATCTACGATTTATCGTGGTATATAATTGAAGGTATAAGGAAGGGGGGGTTAATGAAAATTACCAAATTCGCTCACGCATGCTTAGTAGTAGAGACCTCTGATCGGGTTGCTGTCTTTGATCCGGGTGTGTATTCGAGTCTTACTCCTGGTGATTTGCGGCGTCTTAACGATATTTTTATCACTCATAATCACGCAGACCACATGGATGTAGACCTTATTAAACGACTAGTCGAAAAATTTCCGAACGTACGGATAACAAGTACGCCCGAAATTGTTGAGCAGCTACAGAAGGAAGGTGTGACGGCCGCGAGTGAGCCTCCGCAGGGTGTCTCTTTGTTTGCTAGCCCGCATGAGTTTATACGACCATATATTCCGGTTGATCCGCCACAGGAAATCGGCGTGCACTACTTAGACGCCTTGAGTCATCCTGGTGATAGTCACAGTTTTAAGGAAACGAAACCTGTGCTAGCCTTGCCGGTACAGGCGCCGTGGGGTTCAACAGTAGCTGCAGTACGTCTCGGGATTGCCCTTAAACCGAAATACATTGTGCCTATTCATGATTGGCACTGGAGTGATGAAGCACGCAAAAGCATGTATGCACAGCTTGAAACGGCTTTTGCTGAACATGGCATCACGTTCATACAGGCAGTTAATGGAGAACCCTTTGAACTTGAGGTGTAATTAATGTGCCCCAGTAGTACCAGTAGGTATGCTCAAGAGACGTTCAGGGTCGGTGCTGTAACTTAGTAACAAACTGAGTATTCGCTAGATAGGAGGGGTGCCCTTCTACTGTAATGTAATAATATTGACAAAAAACTTATGTTTTGTTATTATATGTAGCACTCGTAAAAGCCAATACAAAAATATGAAAACCCCAAAAACCTCTCATAAGTATGTGTATCCCTTACATTGGCACGGTAGCATAGCGGTCGCTATAGCGGCTATTCTGCTGACCAGCCTCAAAAGCAGCGGCGACATGCTTCGTGCGCTACAGGCTGTGCCTGTACGTGCTGATGTCATTGATACCGTGTATCTACGCGATGAAACTGAAACAGGGCACACTCCGATAATCCTTAATGATGCTCGCTCGGTTACACTTAGTGGCAGGTAGTGCTTTCTGTCATAAGTTATGCACCATATCTTGTGTATAACACAGGAAAACTAAAAATCTGTGGAAAAGTATCGTGCAGGACACCGTTTTTTCTTGGTAAAAGTGCTTGCATGTGGGTAAGTGTGGGTAGTACACTCATGTTAGTGGGTAATCGTGGGTAGCCTAAACCGACAGCTACCCGCCACAAAAACAAAAACTCACTAGAAATTTAAAACAATTTTAAACCAACCAATAAATGGCACAGGTGGACTACTTTCAAAGGAAACTCGACGATAAACGGCGGTTAACCATACCGACTGAACTTCGAAACGAGTTTGCCAGTGGAGTGGTCATAACACGCGGGTTCCAAAAATATCTGCATATGTACCCAAAGTACGTCTGGGACGACGAAGTTGAATCCAGGCTTAAGGGCGATATATTGGATGAGCACATTGCCGATCTGAATGTACAGCTTCGGATGGGTAAAACGGAGCTAGAGCTCGACACCAAACAAGGCAGGATTACGCTGGAGCCACATTTATTAGATTACGCAGGTATTGATAAAAGCATATCATGCGTGAGAGTTGGGAAATATTGGCGGCTTATGAGTGACACCTAAGCCTTTTGCCTCATAGCTCCTTAACAACTTAGTAGACAAGTAGCAGCTGAGAAGTGACAATTCTCAAATGTCTGAATAGAAAACCATTCTGAGGTTAGCTATTCGGCAGTCAACATGCGGACTAGAGAGGGAACCGCATATAAAAACCCTCGCTCTTTCCCTAAAACACCTCCCAAAACTCCACCTCACACATAAGTCTCTCAAATTTGCTCTTAGCGGAAATCGAAAGTAACACAGGTACGTTTTACGAACCTCGTTTAAATAAATTGTTTAAACATCTTTACTTTTAAACGGTATCCTTAGGAGCTCTACAAAAACAAAAACTTACAAAAACAAACAGTTGGCTGCTGAATAGGTGATCTTGTCATGAATGGAGTACTGGAAGCCGGATATTAGTGCGTTAGATGAAACTCTAGCAAACTGAATAGCGGGCTAACCAGTTCGCCGGACGAAAAACAAACACCAAAATACACAAAAATAAAAAAACAAGTGCGAATACACCAAGAGAAGAATGAGCACGTATCAGTGCTTTTACAGCAAGTTCTGGAGTATCTTGATCCGCGAGATGGCGACAGCTACCTTGATGTGACAGCAGGATACGGTGGGCATGCCAGCGCAGTGCTAGATCGAACGCACCGTCCGGATAAAGCGGTGCTCGTCGACAGGGATGCACAGGCTATCGCTGCGCTGCACCACTTTGCCGAACAAGGTGCTAGTCTGGTACATAGTGATTTTCTGAGTGCTAGTAACGAGCAGCATAATCAGGGAAAACAATTCGATATCATTCTTGCAGATCTAGGCGTTTCGTCACCGCACCTTGATATTGCTGCAAGAGGCTTTGCGTTTCGTAGGAACGGTCCGCTTGATATGCGGATGGATCAAACGCAACCGCTTGATGCTGCAACTATTGTGAATACTTATAGCGAAGATGAGCTTCAATGGATCATCAGAACCTATGGGGAAGAGCCACGGGCAAGAGCGATAGCTCGTGCCATAGTTGCGACTCGACCGCACAGTAGCACGGCAGAACTTGCGGAGGTTGTTCGATCGGTGTTACCGAACGGACGCAAGATTCACCCAGCAACGAAAACATTCCAAGCGCTGCGTATAGCGGTCAATGATGAGCTGGAACTGCTGAGGCAAGCATTGCCGCTGTGGATACGCCTATTGGCTCCACATGGCCGACTGGGTGTCATCAGTTTCCACAGCCTGGAAGACCGCATCGTCAAACAGGTGTTTGCTGAATTTGCTGGTGACCGTTATGATGCTGAGTTAGCACATGTGATGAAAGGGCCAATTACAGCCAGCGCCGATGAATTAGCTTTTAACCCGCGTGCTCGGAGCGCCAAGCTCCGCGCCGTAGTGAAAAAATAAAAAGAAAGGGACGCGCACATGCCAATACGCATTAAAAGCAACTCCCGCACCTATCACATACCAGTCCGACGCGACGGTATGTAGGGCATAGCCCGCTACTCTTGGTGATTTGCCAGGGGTAGCGGGCTAAAAGAAGGATAAAACAAAAACATCTATGACATATTCAAATACATTGGCCATGGGTCGCCAGCCAAGTGTTTCTCGAGGACAAAACTCCGTCAGTTTTCGCGTGACTGATAAGCGGCTCGGGCCCGTAAGTAATACGATTATACTAATCGTACTGGCGTGTTTGCTAGGATTGCTCTATTTGGCTCAGGTAACGAAAACAAATGCTTATGGGTATCAGATTAACAGTTTGCAGAAGCAGCAATCGAAGCTCGAACAACAAAATCAAGATCTGACAGTTGCGTCAGCACGTATGCAATCAGTAAATCGCGTATCTACAAGTTCTGAAGCTCAAGCTATGAAACCAACAATGCCTGCGGGCAGCGTGCAGTAGGGGCGTCTCGTATAGCAATACGTAACGGTAAACATTTGTATTGGGCTTTATTCAAAACCACTTACGGTATAATACAACGTAATGAGCTATCAACCGGATCAGCCGGCCGTCAATTCTGTACAGCGGGTACAAATATCGTATGCGCTGTGGCTACTGTATTATGACGTGTTTACGATTTGGGCGTGTTATTCACAAATTCTCAGACTGAAACTGCGATTGGCAATAGTTCGTAGTATTGTTTGTAGCTACATAATCTCTTTGGCCGTAAGTTTTCTTGTTCAATATATTACCGTGTTTTGTTCTGGACAGAACGTGGCGAAAGGTTGTGTATGAGCTTCGTGTCATCACGTACTCGCAGTAAATCCGATCAGGACGAAGTACATGTACGTCGCCATCGACCCGATTATTGGATAGTTGTTGCGGCGATATTTCTGGTAGTGATCGGCCTAACAGTGGTGTATGCGATTAGTCCAGCGTTAAGCGTGACGACTGGCACTCCGGGGTCGCACTATGTGTTACGTCAGTTGCTAGCTATAGCACTCAGCGCGGTGGCATTCACAGTTGCCGCCAAAGTGCCTATACATACGTGGCGACGTCTGCAAAGGCCATTGTTAGTAGCTGCTGCGGTGGGCACACTCTTGGCACTTATAACGCCAGTAATACCGCAATATCCAGCGCACCGGTGGATTCGTTTAGGCGGTTTGTCATTCCAGTCAGTCGAAGCGGTGAAATTTGCATTACTCATATGGCTAGCCAGTTTCTTTGCTGTACGTATGCGTGAAGGTACATTGGGTAATAGAAAGCTGACGCTACAACCCTTAGTGGTACTGATTGTAATAGTCGGCGTAGCAATTGCTGGCATCCAGAGTGATTTTGGTTCGACGGTTGTTATTATGGCTATGATGGCGGCTATGGCATTTCTAGTGGGTATGCCAATGAAGCGGCTTGTGATGATTGGTGGGGTGCTCATAATTGGTGCCGTATTAGCTATATCGGCAACTCCATATCGGCGAGAACGTTTGTTGACCTTTCTGCACCCTGCAAGTAACTGTTTGACGACAGGTTACCAGGCATGCCAGGCGTTAATTTCCGTAGGTTCGGGCGGTATTAGTGGTTTAGGGCTTGGGCAAAACGTGCAGGCCTATGGTTATCTGCCAGAAGCACAGGATGATTCAATATTTGCTATCTATGCTGAGAAGTTTGGCTTCATAGGTGCTGTAGTAATGCTCGGGTTGTTCATTACACTCTTTGCTAGGCTGCGGCTGATAATAGAACGTACCCAAGATACATTCAGCCGTTTGGTAGTTATGGGCATACTCGCATGGCTAAGTGTGCAGATGGTCATAAATGTTGGCGCTATGATAGGACTACTTCCCCTTAAGGGTATTACGTTACCGTTGGTTAGCTATGGTGGTACAAGCGTACTATCGGTGGGCGCAGCACTGGGGTTAGTATTCCAGATATCGCGCTATACTAGTTTCAGTAGCCGTAACATTGAGCGGCGTAGTACAAGGACTTCAGGACATCCTCAGACACTATCTCTGTTTCCAGATCGTACCAGCGATACTAGGCGACATGAACTGCCAAATCGTAGCCCTGTGCGGGGAAGAGGGGCTAGTGCTGTACGACGCACTACGTACGCAGCAGATAATATGGAAGAAGATGTCACATGAGGGTAGTAGTAACAGCTGGTGGATCCGGTGGACATATTACACCAATTTTAGCGGTTGCTCATGAGCTAAAAAAACAGTTTCCCGATACTGAAATCGTATATATTGGTCAACGTGGTGACAGGTTGTCTGATATACCGGCAGGTGACCCAAATATTGATGCTGTATATACTGTATGGGCTGGTAAGTTTCGACGCTATGCCGATGAAGACTGGCATCAGTGGCTCAACGTACGTACGCAAGCATTGAATATACGAGATGTGTTTCGTGTAGTAGTGGGTTTATGGCAGAGCTTTTTGCTGTTACGTAAGCTGCGTCCAGACATCATCTTTACACGAGGGGGGTTTGTCAGTGTGCCCGTTGCTCTAGGTGGGTATTTAAATGGTATACCATATATAACTCACGACTCGGATAGTGTGCCAAGCTTGGCTAACCGCTTGATTGCGCGTTGGGCACATACACATGCAGTAGCATTACCGCCCGAAGTGTATCCCTATGCGCTCGACAAAACAGTGTTCGTTGGCGTGCCTGTCAGCCGCCACTACCAACCGGTGACGGCAACATTACGTCGTAGGTATCGTGAAGTATTGGGGATACGGGCTGGCCGTATGGTCTTTGTAACAGGTGGTGGCAATGGTGCGCGACAGCTAAACATCGCTTTAGTACAAAACGCCCGGTATTTACTAGGCACGTATCCTGACTTAGAAATTGTCCATGTTGCAGGTCGGGCACTTGAAGATGAGACAAATGCTGCCTATGATGCACTTAGACTTGGTAAAGCGCGTTCGCGTGTTACAGTGTACGGTTTTCTGGAGAATATGTATCAGTATAGCGGTGCTGCCGATGTTGTGGTGGCACGTGGCGGTGCTAATACATTGGCCGAATTCGCCCTCCAACAGACGGCTTGCATTATCATACCCGCATCCCAATTAGTTGGTGGTCACCAGGTGAAAAACACTCAATTTCTGGCTAAAAAAGGTGCCGTTATACAATTATCCGAGGACCAGACGGAACAGCCGGAGCGGCTTGGCAGGACAATTGGAGAGCTGTTGAATAATGATCGTAAGCGAGACAAACTGGCGCAAACATTAGCAATGTATGCCCACCCGCATGCGGCAGCAGAACTGGCATCATTGTTGGTCGATATTGTTAATAGGCGTGGGCATGTTCGGACGGAAAAATAAGAAGCTACCTAAGCAGAGCGAGGCTGGTGGAAGAACCACAGGCCGTGTAGTACGACAGAGTGGGAGAGGAGCCGTCAGTCCAGCTTTTTCGTACTATGCTAGCCGTCCTCAAAGTGTTACACCGCGTGAACATAGGCCGAAGCAACGGCCACAAGAGCAGCCAAGGTTAGAGCAGAACAAACAACGGCGTAGTTTATCTTACATTTTTTCGTTCTGGCTGTTGATGTGTTTAGTGGTAGTGTGCATATTAAAACTCTTGTGGTTGAATACTAACCCCAGGGTAGTTGTTATTGGTAAAAACTCTATCTCTGCTGCCTATGTACAGCCAAGCTCTGTCTATGCGTCTGCCGCGCACAAGTTGCTGGCTAGTAGTATTACTAGCCATACTAAACTGACAGCAGATCTTACTGGTACAGCCCGGCGACTCGAGCAGCAATTTCCTGAACTGCAGCATGTTGTGCTGAATGTGCCTATAGCAAGCAGTCGCCCTGTGATGTACGTGGAGATTGCCCAACCAAGCCTGGTATTGCGAACACAGTATGGCAGCTATGTCTTAAATAATGCTGGTGTAGTGCTAGCGCGCCTGCATTCTGTGCCAACACACATGCCATTAGTAATAGATCAAGCAACTGCGCCACCGCAGTTAGGTAAACAGTATTTGCCAAGTAGTACTGTAACATTCGTGCAGACAGTAGCGTATCAATTTGCCGTCAAAAGGCTAACTATTAGTGCCTTTACTTTACCAGTAGGTGCACCCTATGAGCTTGACGTACGGCTATCGGGTAAGTCATATATTATACGATTTAACTTAGAACAAGATCCTTTGGTCCAAAGCGGAGCAGCCATTGCCACTATCCAGCAACTAGCCGGTAGAGACCCTAGATTGTATTTAGACGTCCGAGTGCCGGGCAGGGTGTACTACAAATAGTTAATGTGTCATTGTGTTGTGTAGCATGGTTAGTAAGCGCTCTCCGCTAGTAAGTGGGTGAGTTTTGTCGTTTGTGATGTCGGGGGTATCCTCCCCGCCTCCCTTCGCACGTTCGTAAAATGTTCATATAGTACATTGAAAGTAATACGCCCAACAAAAAAGTATATAATTCATTCAAAAACTATCAAAGTCAAATTTAATAGAGAAGAGGATAGGGAGGGAATATATAAATACAACCAAAATAGCAGAAAAGCAAATATTAATATATAGAATATGGAAAAGTCAAATATCACAGTAGCGTTCTGTGGAAAAGTCAAACACTAGGTATACCGGACGACATTGTGCGCAGGCGTAACGTACGGATGTCTTATGCGTAGAAAAACGTATGTAGCCACGGTAATTAAATACTGGTTACTCTGTAAGAACCAAACGTTTACGATTCATTGGCTGGGCTCCGTTCAGACTGCCCTACGGAAGATGTACAATCCAATGCATGATTTCCAGATC
>JAJZCD010000042.1 GCA_021851735.1 bacterium
TCTCTGGAAGGATACCGATCAATTATGCTAATGGACGGAGACGACACCGCCGAAGCTAGAATATTGTGGGATCATCTAGCGAGAGCCCTGGCACGGCTCAAGAGAGATCCTGTTCCTCAACGAAGCATGTGGTCAGATCGTCCTGGAGCGCCACTTGTAGAGCTATTGGCTGCGATCAGCACTGTGAAGGAATGGCAACAATATCTTAGCTGAATATAAGTCAGCTACATGAGTGGCCACGATTATTCTCAGTATTGTTTATACTTACACACCGGCTTGATGCAATAGCCCTAGAATGCATAGTAGAGAGTAGTCAGCATTGCCTGCCAAAAAAACGAATCGCCATAAAGATTTTCGACATTATGGTATCTGGTTCCGGTGCCGTACTCTTAGGAGCTACCCTCGCTAGAAGCTGCTATCATACTTGTAGACGCAGTGCTGGGGTGGCTGCCGTAGGCCTATAGGCTCACCTGCGACACACAACACAACGCGCCCCTCCCTCATATTCCGACCTTATACTGGCACCCTGTCCTCTTGAAGATTTTTTGCTAGTATAGTGACATGACGCATACCATTAACTTTGGCGCATTGCCTCTTGTACAGAAACAACAGTCCATAATAAAACTAGCTACTATTATTACCTTATTAGTGGTGGTCCTTATTGGTATGATTGTGGGAAGCTATTTTATAACCGGCAATAAGAACATAGGCTCCTCGCCCCTTATAGGCGTCACTGTTATTGCCTGTTCTATTATGTTTGTGACGTATGAGTTATGGCAATTCCGAGTACGACTTGCCAGACAATCTGCTGCAATGCAGCGATTTGCGAGTGCAAATGGCTGGAGCTATGTAAAACTACCACAGGTTACGGCGCGAAATTTTGCCCCGCCCCACCCTTACCTCGAATACGGCGCAGTACATTTGCTCTATCTTATTGAGGGTAACTACGCTGGCTATAATTTTAGCCTGTACACCGTGCAGGGCGCCTTAAAAAAATTGCAGCCAGGTCATACCATAGGTTATGAAACTGTCTTGCGGTTACAAGGAGCTATAGAGCCCACCGTCTCATCGTCAAACAAATTTCGTATTGAGACATCCGGCGCGTATACCTACATAAATATGCCATCATACGTATTTCGACAAGCAGAGATGGAAGAACTGTTCACAGCATTCCCTGCCTTCAGTCTTTCAGAACTTTCATCTAGTCCCATTTAAACCTCCTGTTGGTGAAATTATTTTATTGGTATGATAGTCACATGATTGATTTTAAAGTAAAAGGCGCAATCTTTGACGTCGACGATACGTTACTAGGCAACAAACCAGGCGTACCTGGTCAAGGCTTGCATGAGCGCTCCCGCTTAGCGGCAATACATACTATTGGTAAAGCGCGAGGCATTAGCGTTCTGGAGCACTTTTCCGTAGAGGATAATTTGGCAGCCTTCATGGACGCTCCCGTACACACATTAGAGGCTGCCGTTTGGAACGTTCTTGTTATGACCGGTATTGCTGACAGCCAAGAGATCAACCCAGAGAGTCCACTCCTACGGGAGATAGTAGCACTGAAAGATCGACTACACGAAGACATTTTGCTTAATGAAGCAGAAGAGGTACCCGGTGCTACGGCTTTCGTGTTCGCGCTAGCAGATTGTGGCCTCAAGGACAAACTAGCAATTGCAAGTACGGCCATCAGAAGAGATGTTGACCTATTCCTGGAAAAAAACAGGAATGACATCCCTCTTCCCCTCAAACAGAGTTAAAACAAAAGAATCTATTACTCATCCGAAACCAAACCCCGAAGTGTTCAATCTCGCTTTTGACTCACTAGGGTTGCCCGAAAGCGATAGAGCTGCAGTTTACGCTTTCGAAGATGACCCACGCGGTATTATGGCGGCACGAGCAGCAGGGTTGTATGTGTGCGCGATTACGACACTCTATACACGAGACGACCTGATGTCCTTACAGATTCCGCCGCATGTTGTTGCGGATACGTATGAGGAATTTGGAGAACTCCTTAACGTAGCCGCCACTCTTCGCGGTGCGCGGTAGACACTCTCCTCATTTGCCGCAGAAAAAGGTGCTATTATTGGGGCATGACCACGCACACTCTTTTTCAATACTGTCAGAAACTGGTAATTCTCTCCGAAGACAAATCTGCAGTTCTACTGGCTAAGCGCAAAGGCGAAGCAGATTATGACGGAACATACTCTTTCGTTGGTGGCAAGATGGAAACAACCGACGAAAACATGGTTGCCGGTATGCAGCGAGAGAAGAATGAAGAGATAGGAGTGGGCATAAAGGTTAAAGTGCTCCCCTACGAAACGTACAACGTACTATTTCGGAAAAAAGATGGCAACAGCATGGTAGTGGCTCACGTTGCGGGTATATATGTTTCGGGTGACATCGACCTAAACGATGAGTACAGCGAATATGCATGGGTACCTATTACGGAGCTCCCCACCTTTGAACCCAAAATTGTAAATATTCCGCAGCTTACACAATGGGCGGTGAGCAAGCTTTCTGAGCCTAATCAGGATTTTGTTGAGATATAAGTTACATAGCGCGTGCACTTATATACTGTACGGTCAACACCGCTAGATATTATGAGACGGACTAGAAAAGCCCGTTTGCAGCTTCTTTTTTTCGTAATGCTACTATACCCGTATACCCTTGTATCTCATCTCTGGTCCTAACGCTTAGTCCAGCAATATATTCGTTTACTACGTGCATAGTCGCGGAAAAGATATCAACGCTTATATGCTTCGTCTGTCACATGTTCAAGCCATGTTACCACGTTGCCATGCTCGTCAGCTTCCTGTATAGCAATATGCGCCATGAAACGATCCGTACTCGCACCGTGCCAGTGTTCTTCGTTTGGCTCGATAAATACTACGTCACCTGGACGTATTTCTTCAATCGATCCACCACGACGACAAACATACCCGATGCCATCAGTAACATACAACGTCTGCCCTTTGGGGTGCTCGTGCCACGCTGTACGGGCGCCCGGCGAGAAACGAACATGGCTACAACCAAGCGCAGATTGCTCGTCTGGGTTTCTTACTGGATCTACAAAGACCGTACCCGTAAACCAATCTTTTGGACCCATACCTGTAGGGCGTGTGCTTCTTGTTATCTCCATAGATCCCCCTCTATATTTCGCTCACCTTAACTAGTGACTTGATAGCACGACGCTCATCCATGGCAGCATAGGCTTCTGCTATATGGTCAAGATCTGTCCTGAGATCAAACACTTTTCCAGGGTTAATAGTACCGCGGACTACTGCATCCAGTAGTTTCTGCATGTACGCCCGTACTGGCGCTGGACCGCCGCGCATACCAATGTTCCGGTAAAATGTACCAAGCGCGTCAATATGCACATCATGCGGAAGACCAACTCGCCCAACAATCGCACCAGGGCGCGCGATTGCAAAAGCAGTTTTATTCGCCTCATCCGAGCCGACGCACTCCAATACCGCATCCACGCCGATACCGTCCGTTGCATCCATGACAGCTTTAACCGTTGCATCACCGCGGACATCAATAGTGGTCGTAGCACCCCATTCGCGGGCGAGTTTGTGGCGATCCTCGTGCTTACTGCCAAGAACGATAATGCGTTCCGCCCCCAACATCTTTGCAGAGAGCACGCCCGACAAACCAACTGCCCCATCGCCTACGACAGCCACGGTATCACCCGCTTTTACTGCGGCGCTTACAGCAGCGTGATAGCCCGTTCCCATAACGTCCGTTAGAGTCAAAAGTGAGGCAAGGGTTCCGTCTGACACATTAGTGCTTGGAACGGTGAACAATGTCCCGTCAGCATACGGAACACGAACAAATTCAGCCTGACCCCCATCACCTTCCGTGCCTTGTCCGAAAAATCCACCATGGACACAGGCAGTCTGGAAACCCGCTTTACAATTCGCACAGGTACCGTCACTATACGCAAAGGGTGCGATGACAAAATCACCTTTTTTGACAGCTTTTACTTGAGCCCCAACTTCCTCAACTACACCTATAAACTCATGGCCGACCGGCCCTTCAGGGTGATTTGCAATACCACGATAAAACCACAAGTCAGATCCGCAGACACATGCCAACACCACGCGAACCACAGCGTCAGTCTGCGCCTTAATCACCGGCTTAGGCCGTTCTTCGACTACGACGTTTCCCTTGCCTTTGAAAATAGCTGTTTTCATACTTCCCTCCTCTTTATGACTCGTGGTTTATAACGCGCGCTAGCTCGCCCGCCTCATGAGCTATCCGCCGTGCTCTCTTGGCGTCGTTATCTTCTACAGCGTGCCAGCATGCAATCTTGAGATGCACGTACTGCTGGCGAACCGCAAGGTGCTTGGCTTCCGCTTCCAAACGTTGTTTTTGAACCTTGAGCAAACATATCTGTTCATTAGCACCTTCCGCCCCACGATTCCAATTGTGCATGTAGGTGCGCATATCCTTGATAGACATGCCTGTGGTACTCAAACAAGCAATTGATACCAGTATGTTCAAATCACCTTCTGCGTAGGCTCAGTGTTTACTACTGGAACCACGCGCTATCGGCTGGATCATACCGATGCTCTCATAATAACGCAATGTACTTGCCGTAAGCCCCGTTAAACGTGCTACCTCCTTAATCGTATAGGTACGCTCGGCTATCACTTAGCTCATACTTTTAGTCTAAAAAGTTAAAGCACTTTAAGTCAACGATTTTTGTACCCCTTTTTGTGCTAGGCTTGCGTGGCCCGGCTGTCTACGATTTTCTGCTTTACTGACAGACATAGCACGATACGACGATTCCCCGGAAAAACTATAACGCCCATGTATGAAATTTTGGTACGATTACACCATGTCTCTGTTCCTCTTGGGCCAATTGGTTGGCGTGGTAGCGGTTCTGTTTTCCCTTGCCGTGTATCAAGTCAATACGAGGCGTACAATGCTTGCTCTCGCTGCCGTCGCCGCTATGCTTTATGCAGTTTCGTTTTATCTTATTGGCGCACGAACAGGCGCAATCCTCAATTTTATCGGCGGCATCCGGTGCATAACGTTTATGCGGAGCAAATCAGCAAAGAACAGCATCGGTATTTTTAGTGTTTTCGCTGCACTATCTATTCTAGGAACCTGGCTAACCTGGTCGGGCCCTTTAAGTTTGCTGGCGTTATTCGGAACATTATTCAGTGCCACTTCTTCCGCACAACTGAGCACCAAGCTTATGAGACGAGTCGGGCTACTCGCACCTCCACTTTGGTTTAGTTATAACTTCATAGCTAAGTCTTATCCCGGCATGTTCATAGAGATATTCGTCATTATGTCGAATTTACTAGGCCAGTACCGTTTTGATAGTAAGCATCCTCCTGATACTCAACCAGCCGATCAAACCCCTACAGTTTAGTTGAAACTCATTCACCAATTGGTCAATTCCAAACCAAACTGACGCCATGGTCGCCCATACAGACAAACAACTGGCTTGCGCCCCAACCAGTTATTATGTCACACCTTCGTTTGGTATACTTAGACACATGCAAGCAACCGACTATTACGCCCAGTATGCGCCCTTTTATGACGACGAGGACACTTCATCTGATAGTACCGACAAAGCTGCATTCCTAGAAAAGATACTACACAAACGTGCACCTCATGCGAAAAGCATATTAGAAATTGCCTGCGGCACGGGAAATATACTGAAGCCACTGAGTACACAATATGATGTAGCTGGTCTCGATCTTTCGTCTAAGATGCTCGAGATGGCCAGAAAAAAGCTTCCAAACACCCCCTTTTACGAAGGTGACATGGTTAACTTCAAGCTACATAAGAAGTTCGACGTTATCTTGTGTATTTTTGACTCTATTAATCACCTAACTCATTTTGACCAATGGGAGGCAACCTTCGATAGCGTCAAAGCACACATAAACGACGGTGGTGTATTCATAGTCGACATTAATACCATTTATAAGATGGAGCGGTTCGCGGCATTTCGACCAATCTACGAAATACGCAAAGGTAACTACCACCTTATCAACATTGAAAAGCAGCACAGCGGACTCTACAATTGGAACATCGACGTATTTACTCCTACTGAGGGTACTGCCACCATGTATAAGCTACGTCATACAAGCATCCCAATAGCAGCCTATCCTTATGAGCAAGTGGAGCAGTCATTGAAGGTTAGGTTTAACCAAGTACAAACACATACGCCTGACGGCGAACCCATAAGTGATACGACTGACCGAATATATTTCAGCTGCAAGGCATAGACCTACACACGGTCACACACCCTCCCACCTTATATGGAGCCAACCCTGTACAAAATCCTCTAGTTTGTCTGTATGGCTAGGATAAGGGGTGTACAGAACGGAACGGCACAAAGAAACTACGATAACACCCAACTACGAAGCGTACCCCTCAGGGGGTAGCCAAAATGCAGTTTGGCTACTTGAGCTCTGCAATGATCTCATCAAAGCGATCAACACGGGCATATACGGCCGGATGAAAAAAGAAGGCATTGGTATGCGCATATGGACCGACCACGTAGATCCTTGGTTTTCCGGTTAGCGTATTGCACGCTATTGCACCACCAAGCTCGGCAGAGACGCCGCTGCCGGGTTCCGCGCTGGTAAAAAGAATAAATACATCGGAGGCCATAACGCCGGACATGTCTTCTGTAGCATATTCACCAGCTTGAACAGGATGTTCGTCATAGGGTTTTACATTTTTATGTTTCGTCCAGTCAGCAGTAATATTGTGTCCGGCCTGTGTGAGCTTACGGTACACATCCTGCACCATCTCTTTGTCCGTAAATCTTGCAGCTACGTATATCTTCATATCAGCAGTATATGCACGGAATCATAAGTTGGCAACAAAACGACAATGATGCGTGTACTTTGACAGTATTATTACGAAAAGTCACTGCCTACTCTACGCCAAGGCTAATTCTTGCAATGGTTGACCTGTCCCCGTACTTTCTTCATCAGTAGCGTCATCAGGCGTTACTAAATACCCGCCACTCTGATGTGCCCAAAGCTCCGCATACATGCCACCTTTACGTCTGATAAGTTCCTCGTGTGTGCCCACCTCAACTATTCGCCCTTTATCCATAACTACTATTTTGTCCATTCGCTGGATCGTACTTAAACGATGTGCTATTACGAGTGCCGTACGGCCTTTCATAAGCCGCCAGAGCGCTTTCTGTATGTATTGCTCGCTACGGCTATCCAGTGCACTGGTCGCTTCATCAAGCACTAGAATCGGCGCATCCTTGAGTAACGCCCTGGCAATAGCAACCCGTTGGCGCTGGCCACCGGAAAGTTTAACGCCGCGTTCGCCCACGAACGTATCGTACCCATTAGCCAATTCATCTACGAACTCATCAACGTACGCCGCTTTGCCGGCCTTTCTAACCAAGTCTTTTTTAGCTTTGGGTTTACCATAAGCGATATTCTCGGCAATACTACGATGAAATAGCAGTGGTTCCTGCGGAACGTATGCGATATTTGTACGAAGCTCTTTTTGAGTAATATCACGGATATCTAGGCCATCGATCGTTATTTTACCGTCAGTTACGTCCATAAAGCGCAGCAGCAATTTGGTGAGTGTAGTCTTACCGCTGCCAGAGTAACCCACAAGCCCTACTCGCTGGCCATGTGGTATTACTAAACTAAAATTCTCCACCGCAGCAACTGACTTTGGCGCATCACTGTATTGATATGTCACGCCATATAGAGCCACCCCAAACTTGGCGTTCCTTGGTAGTGCCTTCGGCTTAGCTTTGTCTAAGACAGTAGGCTTGACGAGCATAGTTTTCACCGCTTGATGTGCGCCACTCATAATCGCTTCATATGTCTTTATGAGTTCTGCTATGTCATGAGTGGCGTTAACCAGTTTAATGACATACAACTGCACCAAAACAACGATGGCGATGGATATAGCATGCTGTTCGTATAGTCGGGACGTCAGTAACAAAAGCACGACAGTCGCAACCGCAGCCAGTAACATACGTCCTATGTCAGCTGGTATTGCTGTCATCCATGACCAGTACTGCGTCTCTACTTGTTTTTTGAGCGAGACGTCAAATCGATCCTGCTCATAGCCTTCGGCAGCAAAGCTTTTGACTGTGGTACCGTGGCCTAACGCATCACCGACAATGCCCGCTATTTTACTATTCGCTTCACTGAGCAAGCGCCGATACTTCAGCCGCCACTTACTACTCGCAACGGTAAAACTGAATATTATCGCCATGCTGAGCAGTGTTACGACAGCCAGTAGTATTGACTGGTACGCAATGATACCTATGCTAGTCGCGATAACTACCACCTGCTTCGTCACACCGTTCATTATTAATACACAATATTCGTTATATACGTCCTTCAGCCGTGTGGCTTGTCCGCCCAGTGTACCTAAGTAGGTATTATTGTAAAATTCATAGTCCTTATTCAGATAATTCGCAAATATCTCTTTCTGTATATACTCCGTGCCCATCCTACCGTTTCGACAAATAGCAATGCCACCCGCCCCCCATAGTACGCAATACGCAATACCAAGAAAAAGCCACTCTCAAATACTTACTGCAACATAAGCTCTTTCGGTACAGCTTCTCCTTTCTCTGCGAGTAGCTCGTTAAATTTCTCGTATGGCGTATGGTAG
>JAJZCD010000008.1 GCA_021851735.1 bacterium
CGACAGATGACATTAGAGATATGCGATTTGACGCACGTATTATTGCCGTGGGAGTTCTAACAAGTCATAGCAAAAACCGCGAACTTAGTACGGATGTTTATGAGATTGACGCATTAGCTGAGTCAATTTTGCAAACCTATATAATGGCCGGGTTGAGTCCAACGGACGTCACTACGGCTGCAACACCATACCAAAACTTTCTGAATAAACAAACAACTTTGCAACAATAAGCCGTCTGTAGTAAAATTACAGGCGATTAAGACCATCGAGTCCAAGCGATTCGGTGGTCTTTTGCATTTTTTCAGCCTATAGGTTTTATGCGGAATATGGGGATGTAGTTCAACAGCAGAACGTACGCCTGCGAAGCGTGAAATACGGGGGCAGAACCCGTTATCTCCACCACCTTGGTGGCCGTACATTAAATATCCGTCCTGTTAGCAGAAGCAAAAAGAGACCCGGCCGGGTCTCTGAGTGCCTGCGAAGCGTATGTCTTCATTTTAGCATATGCGAGCCGACAGGAGAACTATGCCTTCTAACCACGAAAGGTCTTTTAAATGCGTCCTCAATATACTTGCTGCACAGGGAATAATAACATCTTGCATTGTGTACTTCTATGGTGTATAATAAAACACAAGATGCGATACACATTTGCCCAATTCAAAGCCGAATACCCCGATGATGCCGCCTGTTTACGGGCAGTCTTAGAAAACCGCTATGGCGACACTTGTCCTCGCTGTGGTGTAGTAGGCGTAAAGTGGCACCCGATTACTGGGCGCAAGGGCTTTGTCTGCTCAGAATGCGACCGCCACGTCTACCCGTTGGCTGATACTATCTTCCGTAAGTCTGAAACGTCCTTATGGAACTGGTTTTATGCTATTTTCCAATTCTCAGTTGCTAAGAACGGTGTATCAGCTAAGGAGCTAGAGCGTACACTGGGAGTAACGTACAAGACAGCATGGCGAATGGCCAAGCAGATACGCTTGCTTATGGAGCAGGACAGCTTTACGCTGGGCGGCCCAGATAGTCCGGTTGAGATAGACGAAACCTATGCCCCCAGCCGCAAGCACCAGCGTAAGTACGGTAATAGTCTAAAGCAATCTATTTTCGGTGCAGTTGAGCGCGACGGTATGGTACAGGCTATGCACGTTCGGAGTACGGGCGCCCGCGTACTACTACCAGAGATAGAACAACGTATCGTTAAAGGCACGTTAGTCTACAGTGACGAATACGGTGTGTACCGAACGCTTGCAAGGCGTGGCTACTCACACACCACCGTCAACCACTCCAACCTTGAGTATGTCCGGGGTGACGCCCACACGAACACCATAGAGGGGTTCTGGGGTAACATGAAGAACAGCTTACAGGGTACATTCCATGCGGTATCACCAAAGTACCTGCAGCAGTACGTGAACCAATTCGTCTTTATGTATAACTACAGGACTATTCCTGTTTGCCCTGTTCTTTTGGAACGGGCTGCGAAGCTTTTTTGATTAGTTTCTTGAAGAGTTTCTTGCTCATAGTTTTATTATATGACAGGAGTAAGTATCTCGACTGTCATGTCACCGCCGACTTCATTCGGGAACTCACCGCTTGCATCGAGTAAGACCTGGTTTACTGCCAACTCCAACTCATCTGTTGGTGTGCTTTCATCTATACCTATACTCTCGCAAAGTTGGTATGCAAACTGGTCTTTTCCAGCCGCCAAGTAAGACCTTTTCACGCTGGCAAAATTAAAAGAGGGGTGTTGAATGTATTTAACTACGGGCGTCGTTTCATTAAAGCCAGCTATCAGAAATACTAGGTCACCCGTAAATCCGCCACCAATGAGAACACGTGCGCGACGCTGTAGCTCTTCGGCTATATCGGTAAAACTAACAAGATTTAGTACTTCGTTTACCTCGTATGTAAAGTCTCGCAAAAACTGGTCTACTGCCCCTGAGTTGAAGCGATTGCCAGCAACAAGAACTGCTAAGTTATCGGTAATTTTGTATAGCTTTCTAGCATTGTAAAAGATTTCACCAGTACCAGCATCTCCCCGCAAAGAGTCTGCGCCAACTACTATCTCCGAGTTGTTATGGATAGCAATAACTAGTGTCATATTAGTGTTAATAATATCATTGAAAGTTGTCATCATGTCGAAGCTGAGGTTTCCCATAACTTACCTACCCTACCTACTTGCTGTCATGGGATAGTCGCCGTTCAAAATGATTGTGTAATTGGGCTGATGAGGGTGTTTGTGCGGCGTAGACTTGTTTATGGTACGCGTATAACTAAAAACTTCCCAAATTTTGGGAAGTTTTTATGCCACGCACGAGCCCACAAGCTTAACGCTTAGTGAACTGCCGTTGTTTTCGAGCGCCTTTCAAGCCAAACTTCTTGCGTTCTCGTTCGCGTGGGTCTCGACTTAGGAGATTAGCCCGCTTAAGTGTCGCCTTGTAGTCGGCATTGAATTCTACTAGTGCTTTAGCAATCCCTAAGCGAATTGCGTCAACCTGGCCGCTATGGCCACCGCCGCTTACGACGACCGATACATCAAAGTCTTTTGTTGGGACCTCGAGTGTTGTAAACGGTCGTTCAAGTTCTGTTATCAACGTCTTGCTTCCGGCAAGGTACTCATGGGCGGGAGTACCATTGACAACGATATTCCCTGTTCCCTTTTGAACTCGCACGCGAGCAGTAGCGCTCTTGCGGCGTCCCAGAGCGTAGTAGTAGTGCTTCTGTGTCGCGTCAGCCATTATTTACTCCCTTTCGTTCCGAGTTTTGCGGAAGAATCGAGTGAGATTACTTCCGGCTTTTGCGCTTCGTGGTTATGTTCGGCTCCCATGTAAATCTTGAGACGGGCCAGACGCATATCACGTAATTTGTTTACGGGTAGCATGCCCCGTACGGCGTGATATAACACGCGCTCCGGAGTATTGCCATCTAGCACATCCCGCATGGTAGTCTCTTTGAGACCGCCTGGATATCCACTGTGGCGGTAGTACATCTTGTCTTCCATTTTGTTGCCAGTTATTTGTACATTTCTGGCGTTGACTACTATGACATAGTCGCCGCAGTCAATGTGTGGGGTGAACTGAGGCTTACCCTTACCAGTTAGTAACGTTGCAACCTGAGTTGCAACGCGGCCCAGTGTATTCTGGCTCGCATCTATGACATACCACTTGCGTGTTACATCACTAGGTTTTGCGCTATACGTTTTCATTATTCGGCCTCCTTCTTCGAAGTGGCAGTCTTAGCGACAGGGGATTTCTCCGTTTGTGGCTTAGCGGCCGCCTTTGCAACAGGTGCTTCGTTCAGGTTGTCAACAAAACTAACGCGTGCAAGTTGTGCGTTGTCTCCGCGCCGCAATCGTGTTTTAACGATCCGCACATGGCCACTGCTACGTCCTTGTAATTTTGGTGCAATGTCATCGACAAGCTTGTGTGCACTCTCAAGTGTATGTAGCTTGCTAATGACCTGTCGACGGTTGTGAAGGTCGCCTTTCTTGGCCTTTGTAATGAGCTTCTCAACATACGGTACCACTTCTTTGGCTTTCGGTAATGTAGTTTCTACCGACTGGTACTTGATGAGCGAATCAGCCAGGCCACTCACGAGGGCTCGTCGTTGATCCCGCTCGCGATGGAACTTTCTTCCTTGATATCCGTGACGATGCATACCTATAGCTCCAGCTCCGCTAGTTTATCTTTAACTTCATCAAGCGCCTTGCTACCAAAACCTTTGAGGTCTCGCAGCTCTGCATCGCTTAGTGAAAATAGATCCTGAATGGTGTGGATGTCGTTATTCACCAGAGCATTGGTCGTGCGAGCCGTCAGATTTAAGTCTTCAATGGACGTGTTCAACAGACCGTTGTCGTCAGATGGTGCACCAAGCATAGCACCAGTGCCGCTTTCTGCAGGTTCTTGTGCTGCAACACGAGTTTTGCCAGCGAGTGCTGTGTACTGGTTGACAAGAATAGCCGAAGCTTCCTCGAACGCATCTCGAGGTGTAATGGTACCGTCAGTGTCTACGGTAATACTTAGTCGATCCAAATCAGTGACTTGGCCGACACGCGTTTTCTCCACCTTGTAGCGTACGCGCTGTACTGGGCTGAATATGGCATCAAGCGCTATGAAGTCGCTCTGCTTTGTAGCGGTGCTTTCTTCGATGGGTCGGTATCCACGACCGGTCTCAACGACTAAGTCCATAGTTAGCGTTGCCTTGTCGTCATCTATAGTGGCAATAACTTGATCAGTATTGACGACTTCGACATCAGCATTCCCTTGTATGTCTTTGCCGGATACAACACCTGAGCCCTTTTTGACGATACGCAACGTTTGTGGTTCATCGCTATATACACGGAAACGCAATCGCTTAAGGTTCTGCATGATTTCAACGATGTCTTCTTTGACACCTTTAACGACTGTGAACTCATGTGTGGCGCCTTCAATTTTGAAACTAGTTACGCCGGCGCCGGCGATACTGCTGAGAAGCACACGGCGAATACTGTTACCGAGTGTCATGCCGTAGCCGCTCTGTAAGGGTTCTATCACAAAGCTGCTGCTAGTGCTGCTCTGGTCGTCAACCGATACGAGTCCTGGGGTATGAATCATTTTTGACATAGTGTTCTCGCTTTGTCCTTCCTTACCGTGAGTAGTACTCGACGATTAGTTGCTCATTAATTTCTGGCTCAGCGTCGTCGCGCAGAGGCAGGTTTGTAACCTTTATAGCAAACTTCTTACGATCAACCGTTAGCCACGCGGGAGTTGTAGAAGGGGCTGGGCTTACGTCGTCTAACTTCTTAAAATATTCGCTACCTTTGCTGTGCTCGCGCAGAGAAATTTGGTCGCCAACCCGTAATCGGATTGAGGGGATGTCTACGCGACGGCCATTTAACATAAAATGTCCGTGTGATACAAGCTGGCGTGCAGCTCGGCGGCTTGGCGCAAAGCCAGCTCGGTACACAGAGTTGTCCAGGCGTTGTTCTAAGTACTGTAGCAACATTGCTCCGGACTGACCTTTTGTACGGTTGGCCTCTGTCATCAGGTTACTAAATTGTTTTTCTAGCAATCCATACAGGCGCTTGACTTTCTGCTTTTCACGAAGTTGCAACGCGTACTGGCTCGGTTTGTTGCGCATACGTGAATTAGCTGCTTGTCCTGGAGCGGTCGTACGCTTTGCTAGCGCCTTGTGGGCCTTGGGATGCAGTGCATAGCCTTCGCGGCGGGACAGCTTCACTATAGAACGGGTATCACGTGCCATTATGCAGCTCCTTTCAAACTAGTCATCGTTAACTCGTGGTTTTTGACACCTAATGCGTCATGTTCTTTTACGGTAGATGGCGACTGATAGTCGCTATTTGAAGTATATGTACCAAAACGTAACATCTTAACCTCTTCGTGCCTTTTTAGGGCGAACACCACCATGCGGTATACCCGTTACGTCAGTTATACTCTCAACTGTAATACCAGCAGTTTGCATTGAACGAATAGCAACGTCTCGGCCGAGACCAACACCTCGTACAAAAGCTGCTACTTTGCTTAATCCGTATGTTTGCTTCGCTACGGCAGCAGCCTTTTCTGCCGCTACTTGTGCGGCATATGCCGTTCCTTTTTTGCTGCCACGGAAGCCACATGCGCCAGCACTACTTGCTGCAAGCGCGCCACCTTGAGCATCTGTAAACGTTACAATGGTGTTATTAAATGAGGCCTGAATGTGTAATTGGCCAACGGTAACTGACCGCTTTGATTTCTTTCTCTTAGTTGATGCAGGTGTATATGCCATTATTACGCCTCTCCTTTCGGAGTCGTGCTATCCAATGCGTTCTGAGCATCGATACCCGCCACTTGACACTGATTACTTTTATCTTGATATATAGCAAGCCGGCTCATGTCTTACTCGCTACTTTCTTGGCGGTTCCACCGACCGTTACTTTCTTGCCGCGTCGCGTGCGGGCGTTTGTCTTGGTCCGCTGTCCCCGGCTAGGCAGTTGCTGGCTGTGTCGTAAACCACGATATGACTTGATATCCTTTAGTCGTTTGATGTTGCCGCTTACTATACGTTGCAGCTCACCTTCAACTGTGTAATTCTCGTTGATGTGGTCTTGGATACGGGCTATTTCTGCGTCGGTAAGGTCTTTAGTACGCACGGTACGTTCGACATTTGCCGTACGTAGGATATCGTCAGCGGTCTTAGGACCAATACCGTAGACATACGTCAGAGCGACCCATATTTGCTTGTCATTCGGAATCGTAACTCCAGATATACGCGCCATATGCTATCCCTGCCTCTGCTTGTGCTTTGGCTTAAATTTATTAATAACGTATAAACGCCCCTTACGACGGACTAACTTATCGTCGGGGCTCATTTTTTTGACACTTGCACGCACTTTCATGCGGATCACTTGCTCCTTTCTTCGCAAAGTAACACACTGCATTTAATTTAATACGGTTTCGGATGAACTTTCTTGGGATTGGCCCGTACTTCGATTGATTAACGTTATAAACAAATCAGTCCGGATGAACTAATCCCAGGCAAGTTCAGCCCTTTCGATACGTGATACGACCCTTAGAGAGGTCGTACGGCGTTAATTCGACTGTAACGCCATCACCTGGCACAATACGGATAAAATGTTTCCGCATCTTGCCTGCGACATGAGCTATAATCTGATGACCATTTTCAAGCTCTACTCGAAACTGAGTACCTGGTAAGGTCTCAACGACAGTTCCCGTCAGTTCGATTACTTCTTTACTCCCAGCCATAGATTCATCTCTGATATATCGACTACTGTGCAGTATTAGAATAGATTTACCTATTTTTTGCTGCGCAAAGCGTATAACAGGGATCAATTATAGCAGTATTTACCACATCCTGTAAAGTAAAAAACTGTGACACTTAATTACGGCTTGTGTATTACTAATGATAGCCTGTCGGTTCTATGGTCTTTACCGTCCCAATCTCCGTCTTTGCTATGTGTAGCGCCCTCCTAGGAACTACTGCATGACGGTACTCCGCACAATGCGTCAGGATGGTGTACCTAACCACTCAAACGAGTTATGTTGCTGCAAGGCTTAATCACGAGCAAACACCCAATGAGCTTGGTATAGCGTATTTATTGGCTATATTGCTAGGTATACACCCCTGCCCAACCCAAATTACAGTCCATGACGAGCCTTCTGCCTTTGCTACCCCCCAACCATTTGTAGACATCTCGCGGCCATAAAAAATTCCGGACATTTGTAGCCCCGTTTTGACGAAGCCAGGAGCTATGCTGTCCGTATTCGGGATAAGTGTACAATTTGTATCTTGTCTCAAATCATTGCGACAGTACTTTTGTACGATCGCATTAGCTTGTGTTGTTTCGCTAGTGGTAGGCAGCGACGTCGTAGCCGGGCTACTGGCTGAATTACTTGTCGTTCCGGCCGTTGTGTTGATTGGGTTCGGGTTAGCGACCGGATGGCTATTCGCATGTATTGCGAAACCGACGATCGCAGCAAGCGCAAACGGTAACAAAAAGCCAATCAATGCAGGCCGGGTAAAGCCACGCGAACGAGCGGCACTGCAATAGTGAGTACGATCCATACATGTAGCATAAGGAAAACTATCCCGTCTGTGCAACTACTAAAGGGTTGCTACGCTGTTACATTGTTCAAAACACTGCACTCCTAGCGCTGTAATGGATTGCGTCCGACAATTCCAAGAGCAGAACAACGGGTGCACATAGGTGGCTTGTAGTTGACTCATAGCTTTGGGTCTCGTGTGTGTATTGACGAGGTGTATGGCTATTACCTGTTTGCGGTAGCGTTAGCCTTGTGATTAGTGAGCATTCGCAAGCCACGTTTCTTACGTTCTGGCTGCTTGCCGGATGCCGTGTCGCTGCCGCTGTCATAAAAGAAATCGTCACTTTCATATTGATCGTACGTTACCATGAGTGCCCGCGACTCAACTGCACGGAGTGTCTCAAGTGATACGGATACCAAGATCAGTACGCTGGTTCCTCCAATAGCAACATTAGTAGCTAAAAATATCTGGGCAATGATAGGCAGTAGCGCTAATAAACCAAGTGCAAGGGCGCCAAACAACGTGAGCCGATTGACTGTACGGCTCAGATGCTTTTCGGTTGTTAAGCCGCTGCGTACACCTTCAATGAAACCACCCTGCTTCTGGAGGTTTTCGGCAATTTCCTTGCTGTTAAAGGTCACGCTGGTATAGAAGAACGTGAAGATGAACACGAGTAAGAAATATGTTGTTGGGTAAATGTATGCTTGCCAACCGCCGGTTGCGAACGTTGATGCCGATGGGCTTTGGAACCATGCTACTAAATTTGAACCTAGATGCTGTAGGTGTACGTTATGATTACTGGTAAGTATTTGTCCTACAAAACTTGGGACGCTCAAGAATGCAACCGCAAAGATGATCGGTACAACGCCGGCAGTAATAAGTTTAACCGGTAAAACGGTTGTCACTCCGCCGTATGCTCGGTTGCCCTGTACGCGTTTAGCGTAGTTCACTGTAATGCGCCTGGCTGCTTCGTTAAGCATAACTACGATCCACGTTACGATTAAGACTGATACAAGTATAATGAGCGCATACCAAAAGGAGCGTTCGTTAATGGGTAGTGCATAACCAAAAATGTGCCACCTGTTAGTTTTATCGTACACACTGCCCGCAATGCTACTAACCGTAGTTGGCAATTGGCTCACGATACCAACTGTAATAATCAGCGATATACCGTTACCGACTGATTTCTCCGTAACCAATTCGCCCAGCCACATTAATAGCATTGAGCCGCCCGTTAGTGCAGCTATCATGAGCACCCACTGCATAATAGATGTGTTGGCGGTTATGTTCCCAATACCACCGATCTGTTCAGCTTGTTGTCGCACTAAATAGATTGCTCCAACGGATTGTATGATGGCTAATGGCAATGTCAGCAGGCGTGTGTACTGATTGATCTTCTTTTGGCCGGATTCGCCCTCGTTATGCAATGCCTCGAGCTTTGGTATTGCCTTGGTGAGCAGTTGCATGATAATACTAGCGTTAATGTAAGGGCCCAACCCCGCAATCATAATTGAAAAGTTCGCCAGGGCGCCTCCTGAGAGTATGTTAATAAAATTGAGCAGCTGAGGGCTGTTATTAGTAAACAAGTTTTGTAGAACTTGTTTTAATGTCTCAGGATTGCTGAGTGGTATCGGGATGTGTGCCAATATGCGGAACACTAATAGTATGCCAAGTACTGCCAAGATGCGGTTACGCATATCTGGCTGTGCCAAACTGCGCGCAATGATTTTCCAATTCACCTTATTTCCCTTTTCATGAAGTTCAAATCTGCATATGAGTATACAGGGGCGACTATAGTTCGTAAAGTAGCACGAACTGCATGATGCATTCTACGAGTCTATGTGACTACGATTTTCCGCAGAATCGTTTGTAATTTTGGGTTGTTCGTCGCAAACACATATGACCTTATAGTTTACAACCATAGCAATTTACGCGCAGTATCACGCTTACCCGTTACTAAAATATACTAAAAGCCCCTGGAATGGGGCCTTTAGTTGCGGAAATATCTCTGCTACGCTTCAGTTTTTGTAGCAGGTCGCATAGCTCGTGGAACAACTTTAAAATCACCACCTGCCTTCTGGACTGCTTCTATAGCGGTTGCGCTGGCTGCTTGCAGCTCTACAGCCACCTTCTTGGTAACGTCGCCGCGCTTAAGCAGCTTAACCCGCACGTAGGGGCTGCTTACCAGGCCACTATCTGCCAGAGTCTGATTGTTGACCTTGGCACCAACTTGGTCAAGCTGATCAGTAAAGACATTCTCAGCTTTGACACGTAAAGAGCGAAAGCCGTGTAGCTTTGGCAAACGTTGCATAAGTGGGTTCTGACCGCCTTCGAACCCGGGACGTTTGCGTGAACCGGTGCGAGCGCCTTGACCTTTGGTACCACGCCCAGCAGTCTTACCTCTACCCGCCGCAATACCACGTCCCACGCGCTTGCGGTTTTTAGATGCAACCGGTTGTAACTCGTGATACTTCATTACTTCTTCTCCTTGTTGGCTGGAGTTTTCTTACTCTGCGTTTTTGTGGTCTCATGCTTTGTGGTTATCCACTCTTTACTAGGTCGTAGGCTCTCAAGTGCTTGTATAGTAGCGTAGGCTGTATTTGCCTTATTGGTCGACCCAAGTGACTTAGATAATACGTTACTGACGCCGGCGACTTCCAATATAGTCCGCACTACGCCGCCAGCGATCAAGCCGGTGCCTGCGCTAGCAGGCTTGATGAAGATGTGAGCACCACCAACCTTACCCTCAGCATCGTGGGGTAACGTTCCTTTATATAGGCTAATGTCGGTCATGTGCTTTTTAGCGACTTCCGTGGCTTTTGTGACGGCCGTTGTAACATCAGCACCTTTGGCGATGCCAATGCCGATCTTACCTTTGTGATTACCTGCGACAACTAGTGCGCGGAAGCGAAAGCGTCGGCCGCCTTTTACGACACGAGCGACACGATCGATGTGGACAATGCGCTCGTCAAACTCCTTCTTTTCTTCTGGAGCAGAGGCGCGTCCATCACGAGGTCGACGTGATGCGCGAGCATTAGCTGGAGCTGCCTGAGTGTTTGCTTGAGCCATATCTAAAACTTAAGTCCTTTCTCGCGGGCAGCCTCGGCCAGCGCCTTAATACGGCCATGGTATTTACGACCACCACGATCAAATACGACCGTGTTTACCTTTATATTCTTCGCCTTGCTGGCAATCTCAGAACCTGCCCAAGCGGCCTTTTCGGTCAATGGACCAACAGCCGCTTTCTGTCCAATAGTAGATACGGCTGCCAGCGTTTTATGTGTCGTATCGTCGATGAGTTGCGCGCTAACGTGGCGGCCACTCACGAACACGCTTAGACGAGGGCGCTCAGGAGTGCCAGATACAACGCTGCGGATGCGCTTCTTACGTTGTAGGCGATTCTTGAGTTTCAGTGTTAGACCACTCATACTACTTATCCTTTCCTGACTTGCCGGCCTTACGGATAATGCGCTCGCCAGCATATTTAATACCCTTGCCCTTGTATGGTTCTGGCTTTTTCAGAGAACGAATTTCGGCAGCAACCTGGCCTACCTGTTGCTTGTCAATGCCGGCAACGGTAATTTTAGTCTGCTCGACCGTAGCAGTAATGCCCTGCGGTACGTGATAGATAACTTCATGGCTGAAACCCAGGTTCATCTTTAGATCCTGACCGGCAAGTGCAACACGAAAACCAACGCCGTTAATCTCCAGTTGTTTACTAAAGCCAGTGCTGACGCCCGTAACCATATTATTTACTAGCGCACGCATCAGTCCATGCTTGGCACGTACTTTTGGTTCGTCGCTACTTCGAGAAACCATAACTTGGGTACCTTCTTGAGTTACGGTGATCTCCGGCATCGTAAACTGTGTGAGTGTTCCTTTGGGCCCTGCGACCGTTATAGTGTCAGGGTCGACAGTGATTGTCACGCCGTTTGGGATGTCAATTGGCAGTTTTCCTACTCGACTCATATGTTCCTTTCAGTCACAAAGTTACAAACTGTGAATTAAGGTGATTTGCACGATGTACCGTGCATTCTTCCTTGATTCGTGTCTCTAACTCGTGACGCTCCTTTCTTTAATATACGCTTGCGATTAGTTCACCGCCAAGGCCTGCAGACTTGGCTTCTTTACCAGTCATTAGTCCTTTGCTCGTTGAAACTATCACCATACCGCGGCCGCGCTTAATAGTTGGTATGTCTTTGGCGGCGCTGTAATAGCGACGGCCCGGTTTGCTTAAGCGCTTGATTTCGGTAATGTGGGCATTGGCGTTTTCTGCGTTAATGACAATGTGTAATTGCTTTCCAACGCTCAACTCAGTGACGCTTACCGCGTCAATAAAGCCATTAGCCTGTAGTGAACGTGCAACTGCTTCTTTGATGTTACTGTGTGGCAGGCTGATCTCATGTTTTCGTACATTTATAGCGTTACGGATACGGGTCAGCATGTCTGCTATTGGATCGGTTGTAGTTACGCTCATCTTCTTACCAGCTCGCTTTCGTTACACCGGGTATTTCACCCTTACTTGCATGTTCGCGGAATGAGATACGGTTGAGGCCGAATTGACGCATGTAAGCGCGCGGACGGCCAGTTTCTACGCATCGATTCTTCCAACGTGTCGGCGATGAGTTGCGTGGCAACTTCGCTAGACCTTCGTAATCACCAAGCTCTTTTAGCTCTGCGCGCTTTGCTGCATATTTTTGAATCATTTTTTGTCGCTTTAAATCGCGAGCGACAGCTGATTTCTTAGCCATTAGGCAACTCCTTTCTGGGATACCGCGCAATCACCATATGCCATGTTTGCACGTCGGTTACTAGCACTCTTACCGGCCACTACCTCGATCATTATTTGTGCTCCTTTTCGAACGGCATACCAAGCTTTGCTAGTAGTGCCTTACTGTGCTCGCGGCTTTGGCTCCTCACGACAAATACTGCTTGCATACCGTGCGGTGTAGTGGTTTCTTCAAAAGTTAATTCTGGGAATACAGACTGGTCAGTTAACCCGATACTGTAGTTGCCTTGTTTGTCGAAGGCTTTGAGTGATACACCATGGAAGTCGCGTAGACGTGGTAGCACGATATTAAGCAATCGGTCCATGAATTCATACATACGATCACCTCGTAATGTCAACTTCAGGCCTATCATGTTACCTTCACGTAGTTTAAACCCCGCAATCGAGTTCTTGGCGACCGTCTCAACTGGTTCTTGTCCGGTTATTTTCCGTAGCGTATTCTTAGCGGTCTCAATAGTCTTCTTATCGTCTTTAGCACGTCCAAGACCGACGTTGACAACGATTTTCTCTAATCGAGGTACCTGGTGTACGTTTTCCAGACCTAACTCTTGTTGCAGCTCGGCAGTGAACTTGGTGGTGTAAGCGCTGCGGAGACGGGCGACATATGTAGGCTCATTCTTAACGGCGGCCATTATTTTATCTCCTTTCCGCTCGCTTTGTAGATGCGCGTTTTGTTACCATCGCTATCAAGCTTGTATCCGATACGAGTCGGTCGTTTGCTCGTTGGGTCGACAATAGCAACTTTACTGACCCAAATTGGTTTGGTCATCTCAATGATGCCGCCTTGAGGGTATGTACGGTTAGGCTTGACGTGTTTCTTAACTATGTTAATACCTTCGACAGTGACCTTGTTCTCTTGTGGATGAGTTGCGACAACCTTACCAGTTTTGCCCTTATACTTACCGGTGGTAACCTGTACGGTGTCGCCTTTCTTTAAACGGATCTTGTATGTCTTATTTGACTTTTGACTACTAACGCTCATTATAGTACCTCCGGTGCAAGGCTGACGATCTTCGCATAACCTAGGTCGCGCAGTTCACGAGGAACGGGACCGAAGATACGAGTTGCGCGCGGTTGCTTATCGTCGCCAATAATAACCGCTGCATTATCGTCAAACTTAATGGTGCTGCCGTCCGGTCGAGCGATCTCCTTTTGGGTACGGACAACCACCGCCTTGACTACACTTTTCTTCTTTACCGTGCCAGTTGGGCTGGCCTCTTTGACCGTAGCAACGATAATATCGCCAACCTTAGCATAGCGACGACGTGTGCCGCCAAGTACACGTATACACAATATCTCCTTGGCGCCGCTGTTGTCACACACGTTTAACCGGGTTTCTTGTTGTATCATTGCTTAGGCTCCTTTTCGGCAGTGCCAGGTGCCTCTGGATCAGCTTCAACATGCTTAACGCCAGCTCGCTCCACAATCTGTGTTAGCTTGTGACTCTTGCGTTTGCTGATTGGGCGGGTCTCCGTGATAACAACTGTATCACCGACGTTCGCTTCATTGCTTTCATCGTGGGCAATGAATTTCTTACTAACCGTATACTGTTTACGATATAACGGGTGGGTCTTGCGTTCACGTACAAGCACGACGATGGTCTTGTCGGCCTTGTCGCTCGCAACGATGCCCGTAATTGACTTTGCCATTACTGTACACCTCCGGCCTTTGCTAGCCCATGACCTGAAACCTGCACTACTGCTGTAGCTCGTGACATGCAGCGGCTGCATGCTACAGGATAATGGCTAGTAACAGGTGACAGGGTAATGGATGATAGGTTACTCATTACTTTGTCTCCTTTACAAGTTGTTCACTGAGTACGGTGAGCATCCGTGCCAAATCCTTACGCTTGTTACGTACAGCTCGCAAGTTTTGGTGATCGCCCATGTAGATGTGGCGTTTTAGCTCTGCAATTTCGTCACGAAGTTTCGTGGTTTCTTCGGCTAGCTCTGCAGTTGAAAGCTTCCGGATATCTGTAATCTTCATCGTGCCTCCTCCCTAACCAGGAATTTGGTTTTGACTGGTAGCTTGTGGCTTGCTAGACGCATGGCCTCACGAGCTACCTCTTCACTTACGCCCTGCATTTCAAACATGATGGTGCCTGGTCGAACCTTGGCTGCAAAGAATTCTGGTGACCCCTTACCGCTTCCCATCTTGACGTCCAACGGCTTACGAGTTACGGGCGTGTGTGGGAAAATGCGAATCCAAATTTTACCGCCACGTTTGATGTATCTTGTCATCGCCTGTCGAGCTGCTTCTATCTGGCGGCTTGTAATACGTTCGCGTCCTTGGGCTTGCAGTGCATAATCGCCGAAAGCAATATAGTTACCACTGGTAGCTACGCCACGAATCTTACCCTTACGGACTTTGCGGAATTTCGTACGTTTCGGAAGTAACATGTTAGTTTTCCCCCTTGTAGATCCACACCTTGATGCCAATGATGCCGGCGCCCGGGAATAGTGCACGTGCTGCAGCGTAGTCAATGTTGGCACGGATAGTGTGTAATGGAACACTACCCATAACTTCTTTTTCACGCCGCGACATTTCAGCACCGTTCAGGCGGCCGGATACCTCGATACGGATACCTCGAGCACCTGCACGCATAGTAGCGGCGCTAGCGCTTTTTATAGCTCGTCGGAAACTCATGCGACGTTCTATCTGATGGGCAATGTTTTCTGCGACTAATTTAGCGTAGAGGTCTGGTTTCTTGACTTCTTCAATGTTTACACGAACCGGTACGCCGTATACTTTTTCGACGGCAGCCTTGGTCTCTTGAGCGCCCTGGCCCCCTCGACCAATAACGACACCAGCCTTAGCGGTCGCGATCGTAACTGTCACCAGATTTGGTGAACGCTCAATGTCGACCTTGTTGATGGCGCCACGACTTCCAAATTTATCTTGAATCAGTTTGCGTACTTTTAGGTCATCAGCCAAGTACTTTGCGTATTGGTTCTTACCAACGAACCATTTGCTTCGCCAATCTTTGTTGACTTGCAGGCGCATACTGACAGGGTTTACTTTTTGTCCCATTATGCTGTCTCCTTTGCTGTCGTTGGTTTCTTAGTCTTTCGGACCTCTCCGTCGACAAGAACTCTAATGTGGCTGCTACGCTTTTGATACGGCAGTGCACGACCCATTGCGGCTGGACGATATCGCTTGACGCGTGGTCCATGGTTAACGGTAATCTCTACAATACGAAGTGTGTCCGCTTTGTAGTTGTGATTATGCGTTGCATTACCAACTGCACTTTTAATCGTCTTAAGTACTGGGGTGGCGGCACGTCGTGGCGTGTGCTCTAGGATAATAAGAGCGTCTGCTACCGTACGACCCCTAACAAGGTGGGCTACACTACCAACTTTGCGCGGGCTCATGCGAACACCTCTTGATTCTGCTTTTACTGCCATTTTGAGCCCTCCTGCAGAGAAGCTACATGATATGGATTACTTGGATTATTCCTCATCTCTCGACTCTTCATACTATTTGCCTTTCGCCAATTTGCCACCGTGTGACTTAAATTTGCGGGTAGGACTAAACTCACCAAGTTTGTGACCGACCATGTTCTCGGTTACAAATACCGGCACATGGACCTTGCCGTTGTGGACAGCAAATGTTTTTCCTACAAACTCTGGGGCGATTGTACTTGCTCGAGCCCAGGTCTTTATGATGGTGCGATCATCGGTACCAAGCGATGCGACTTTCTTCGCAAGCTTGGGGTCGATGAATGGCCCTTTCTTAAGCGAACGACTCATACAGCACTCCCTTCAGTTGTTTCAATGCTCGTTGCCATTGATAATCGTAAACTAGGTATTACAACATGAAACATGACAGTTATCTCCTCTTAGCCGCATGGCGGTCCCGCACAATCATGTTGTCTGTCTGCTTGCGACGGCGGGTTTTATAACCGAGCGTCTTTTGACCCCACGGAGTACGTGGTGCCTTAGCTGTACCGTGGCGTCCACCGTCACCGCCACCATGCGGGTGGTCTACCGCATTCATAACCACACCCCTAACAGACGGGCGCTTACCCATGTGCCGTGAGCGTCCAGCTTTACCAGTTTTGACATTTTGGTGTTGTTCGTTGCCGACAACGCCAATAGTAGCTGTGCAGTTAAGATGTACACGTCGTACTTCACCGCTGGGGAGACGAACTTGGCCATAGTCGCCTTCTTTAGCCATCAATTGTGCGCCATTACCGGCAGAACGTACCATCTGTGCACCTTTACCTGGCTGCAGTTCGATGGCATGGATGGAAGCTCCGGCAGGTATATTGCGCAATGGCAATCGGTTGCCAGTTTCAATAGCGGCTTCTTGGTGTGCGGCAAGTGTCTGACCGACATACATTCCCTTGGCTGCCAACACATAGTGATATGTGCCGTTCGATTCTTTGACGCGGGCGATACGTGCACTTCGGTTTGGATCGTACTCAATGTGCTCGATAGTTCCCTCGCCTTTGAAGTTGAAATTAATAAGACGGTAATGTCTACGAGCGCCGCCTCCCTGATGACGCGTTGTAATACGTCCCTGGTTATTTCGACCGCTACCACGTCTCTTAGTAACTACTAGTGAACGAACAGGCCTTTTGGTAGTGATACCATCAAAGTCCTGGCTGCTCATACCGCGTCGGCCGGGGGTCGTCGGCTTGTATTGCTTAATGCTCATTATTTATCTCCTGCCTTCCGATTCCGTAGTAAACCACGGTGACTAGTTTTATTCTCGGCTTTCGGAGTCTTGCTGGTTACGTTAGATATTGTCTTAGTCTTTTCAGCCTTCTTCTCGTTTGTCTTGGTAGTTTCTTTAGCTTCGGTTTCCTCAGCTGCAAAGAATGGCAGGTGGCTGCCTACTCGTAGACTAATGTAGGCCTTTTTGACGTCAGCCTGCGTCCCGCTACGATTTGAGTAGCGCTTGCCGGTTGTGTTCATCACACGTTTAGCTTTTCCTTTGTGGTTACTAACTCGTACGCTTGCAACGCTAACTGCAAACTGCTTTTCTACAACTGCGGCGATCTCGTGCTTGTTCAGCTCTTTTGGAACGTCAATAACGAACGTATTGTTCGCTTGGGCAGTCGCGTAAGCTTTTTCGCTTAGTCGTGGTTTTAGTACGTACATTACTTTGCACCTCCGAGCCATGTTTCAATCGTTTTCTGGGCCTCTGAGCTTATCACAATAGCATCAGCATTCATGACATCGTATACATTGACGTATGTAGCGGCGACTAACTTAACAGTAGCTAGATTGGCAGTGGCTCGAACCAGCTCTGGAGTTTTCTCGGCCTCAGATACAACGATAAGCGTACGGCGCTTTGTGTCAAATTTGGCAAGCAATTTGCTCATTGCTTTTGTCTTGCCATCTTTGCTTGTCAACTTTTCAACGATGATGATTTTGTTATCTGCGACAGCTATGCTGAGCGCTTGTCGGGTAGCCAGTCGCTTAGCGGCGACCGGCAGCTTCTTACTGTAGTTTTCAAACCCAGTTGGGCCAAAGACAATACCGCCACCGCGCCAGATTGGGTTACGCGATGATCCGAAACGTGCCCGGCCAGTGCCCTTCTGTTTCCATGGTTTTTTACCACCACCGCGTACTAGGCCACGTGTCTTAACAACTGCAAGATTCTCACGCCCATTAGCCTGGTACGTGTCATATGCCTGGCGGACCAACTGGTGGTCGGTTACCTCAACGCCAAACACTGAAGCATCAAGCTTTGCAGGGGTTGTAGCTTTAGCGCCACTTACCGTATAAGTCGGAACTGACATATTTACTTCTCCCCCTTGATGATTACGATACCCTTATTTGGACCAGGTACGGCACCGACGATACCAATGTATCCCTTGTCATTATCAACGAGAGCTACTTTTAGATTACGGACAGTAACTTGTTCATGTCCAAGGTGACCCGCCATCTTTTTTCCTTTCAGAATATGCTGCGGATACATACTTCCAATAGAACCGACTCGGCGGTATGAACCGCCACCGTGCGTCTTACGACCCCGATGGAAATTGTGTCGGCGAATTGTTCCAGCCCAGCCCTTCCCTTTGCTTGTGCCAGTTACGTGTACGATGTCACCAACTGAAAAGACCTCGGGGTTGAGCGTAGTGCCTACCTTGAGGTCGTCAGTAATGTCATCGTCATTAGTGAGACGAATCTCACGAATAATCTTTGGCATCTTGCCTGATGCTTTAAAATGACCGAGTTGCGCCTTAGCGGTCTTACTCTCTTTGGCGTTCTCAAAACCGACTTGCACTGCGGTGTATCCGTCAGTATCAGTGGTCTTAACCTGTGTAACGACACAGGGACTAGCGGAAAGCAACGTAATAGCTTGAACAGCGCCATCTTCAGCAATGGCGGAAGTCATGCCTACCTTTCTTGTTATAAGAGCTTTCATAGTTACCTCATGTTTTAGATTCGCTTGCGACATTTTGCCTCACCCTGAGTGCTGCAAGACTCAGAGACAAAGCATAAAAAATGCCGGCGGCTGGCGGTTTCTACCCCTGTTACGGAGTGACCCTTCCAAACTCGCCAAGGGCGAATAATTTAATATACCAATCTAGAGTACCACGTAACACCTACCTCTGTCAATGTGTTGCGTATTCTACACTAAATCCCAATGAAAAGACCGTACGGAGCTATCAGCCCGACGAGTGCGGCCAATACGAGCACGGCATATTCTATCTTACGGTCAATGCGAAAGTGCTCATGGCTGGTAAATAATAATCCGACCACGAGGCCTACCGGTAGTGGAATGCCTGTCGTTAGATTGGCAGTATGTATCTTGAGCCATAGTGAACCAAGTAATACGTATAGTACCAACTTAAATATGAACACACCGTCGAGTTCAGTTTGTTGCTGTTTTTTGCTTTTTGTCACTTCGTTTGCAGTATAACAGACTGTGTCCGCAAAATAAAAAAGAACCACCGTACCTCGGTGGTTCTAGTAGTGCTTACACCGCTATGGGCTTACGCTGCTTACATTTTAATTTCGACGTCACAACCTGCTGGTAAGCTGAGGTTCATTAGACTGTCTATTGTCTTTGGAGTTGGCTCAAAGACATCAATGAGACGTTTATGAGTGCGCATCTCAAACTGCTCACGCCCCTTCTTGTAGACGTGGGGGCTCTTCACTACGGTAAATGTGCTTCTGCGAGTTGGTAGTGGTATTGGCCCAGCCAATGAAGCTCCCGTACGAAGCGCAGTATCTACAATCTGTTTGGCCGCCTGATCGATAACTTTATGATCGTATGCTTTTAGACGGATACGAATCCGTTGCTTCTGGTCAGTTTTACCATCTGACATAGTAATTACGTCCTTTTACCGGCTCGTCCCGGTTTGAGCGCTGTAACATCTTGACGATTGGCTAAGGCAACCGGCATGACTTTTAATCAGCACTGCATTAGTTTACAGAAATAGATTGTACAATATTTCTACATAAAACGAAAGAACAAGTATATGGCACACTTCTACGTATTGCAGTCAGATGACACTTTTCGGTTTTTTTACAACCAGCCTGCTCGGTTTAATTGCAATAGGTTTTAATGCGTAGTGAAGAACCTAAGATGGGACGAGCTGTTAAAGCAATTGGTAACGAATGCTATTACACGCCTAACGCATGCATCCCCTTGTACACAAGTATCGCCGGCCAGGCTATCGCCTTAATCACGGCCCAGACATGGCTCCAAAACCCTGTTGCTTGTATCCAGAAATACACCACAGCACCGATATACGCTAGGAACAACACAAAATCAATTGCACCACCTGTGGTTTTTATTCTTTTTATGCGCTCAGCCATACGTATGTCCTCCGAGCGTAATTCTAACGATCTTGCTCGTTCCCGCAGTAGCGTTCCCCACATATGTGTATGGACAAAAAAAATAAAACGCCCTTGCGAGCGTTTTATTTTAGAGAAAATGGATAGCTATGGATTACTTGTCGATCTTAGTAACCACGCCTGCACCTACCGTGCGACCACCTTCGCGGATTGCAAAGCGCAATCCCTGCTCCATTGCAATAGGAGCTAGTAGTTTAACTTTGAAAGTTACTGTGTCCCCTGGCATAACCATTTCTTTGTCAGCTGGAAGTTCAACTTCGCCTGTAACATCCGTAGTACGGAAGTAGAACTGTGGCTTGTAGCCTTTGAAGAATGGTGTGTGTCGACCACCTTCTTCCTTGGTCAGAATGTAAACTTCTGAGTCAAACTCTGTGTGTGGCGTAATTGTTCCAGGCTTAGCGAGTACCTGACCACGTTCAATGTCGTTACGCTCGATACCGCGCAAAAGCACACCAGCGTTGTCGCCTGCCTGTCCTTGATCAAGGCTCTTCTTGAATGCCTCAATACCGGTTACGACAGATTTCTTGGTTGGGCGAATACCGACGATTTCGACCTCATCGTTAATCTTGACGACACCAGTCTCGATACGACCAGTTGCAACCGTACCGCGTCCCTTAATAGAGAAGACGTCTTCGATGGGCATCAGGAAACTCTTGTCGAGGTCGCGCTTTGGTTCTGGGATGTAGTCATCCATTGCCTTCACAAGCTCCATGACTGCATCTTCGTTTGCGGCGTCGCCTTCGAGCGCCTTCGTGGCGGAACCCTTAACGATTGGACAGTCGCGATCAAAACCGTTCTTTTCAAGCAGGTCACGGATTTCTTCCTCAACGAGTTCCACGAGGTCGGCGTCAGCTAGGTCCATTTTGTTCATGAAGACCAAAATCTTCGGTACGCCTACCTGGCGAGCAAGTAGTACGTGCTCGCGAGTTTGTGGCATAGGTCCGTCAGCAGCTGACACAACCAAAATTGCACCATCGATCTGTGCTGCACCAGTAATCATGTTTTTGACGTAGTCGGCGTGGCCCGGCATGTCAACGTGTGCATAGTGACGCTTTTCACTCTCATACTCTTGGTGAGACGTCGCAATTGTGATACCCCGAGCGCGCTCTTCTGGTGCGTTGTCAATCTGGTCGTATGCAACCTTCTTGTTAACGTCACTAGGCAGTTTCTTAGCTAGAACTGCGGTAATAGCGGCGGTTAAAGTTGTTTTACCGTGGTCGACGTGGCCCATAGTACCAACGTTGACGTGCGGCTTGCTGCGGTCAAATGTTGCTGCCATTTTTAATGGTTTCTCCTTATATCATGTTATTCATACCCGGTACACTATGCTCTGAATTCCGATGCAGTTATACCTTTTCATGCAGAGGTACAAAGCATACCGTACACAGACTGAACAACTCGATAGATTGTTAATTTAATGTTGCATGAGGATAGTAAAACTCACACGAGTTACGTAGCTTGATTATAAGGAACCCAAAGAAGTTTGTAAAGAGGCGTGCGCCCATGCAGAGCAGTCTGTCTCAGCCATACTTTAGCGCGGGCTATTACTGCGCTCTCGGATCTGTATCTCACGGCAAGCAGTGATAATCGTGGCAAATATCTCTTCCACGGCGCCCTTATCGAGCGGTCCTTTATTTAAATCGTCTATCTGTTCTAGGATAAAGCGCTCGCGAGTTGGGTCATACGTCTTTCCGCCAATGCGGTTCTTGACGTCGCCAATTTCAATCGCCAGTGACGCCCGCTCGTTTATAAGTGAGAGTAGTTGTTCATCGATTGTATCTATCTGCTTCCGTAAGGTTGTAATATCATTTTGCATATTTATTATGATACCACCTTATTTGTGTAGCCTTGCAGTGATATACCACACAGATATTAAGTCGTCACTGCGTAACGTTTTAACAGACTACCCTCGACGAGACCTTCTATATAGTCGTAAATTTTTTCAACACGGGTAGCGTATTGCTGTCGTTGAGTCTCATCCTGTGGCGGGACGCGACAGATCATAGTATGTAGCATCGCATTAAGTGGGTTTTGGTCCTGCTTACTCGCTTCGCGCGACTCTTGCACATATGAGTGCATGCGTTCAAGTACCATGTCGGCTCGAACTTGATTAAGCTGCTTAGAGACAAAGTAATGACGTAAGGCCCGTAAGAATACAGCCTGATTTACGCTGCTACGCGTCTGGTCTTCAAAGCCGGGCATTGCCTGGTCACGGATGAGTGCCTGTGGCACTTGTTCTTCGCCGATAAGCAGTAAGATGGCGAGGCCTAAGCAGCGCTGTTCAACCAAAAATCGTTCGTGATACTTTGATACCGCACGTTCTAGTTCCCAGGGCGCTCGTTCAATAAGCCGCTCTATACCAAGCGCGTAGAATTCGTACAACGAGATACTTGTCTTACTAGAACTAGCCGCTCTCTTTCCCTCTGTCATAGCTATTTCTAAGCATACTACTAACAGAGGTCATCGTAAAGCCGTCCGTGCAGTGTGGTCTATAGCTTACGGCGTTAGACGAGTCATAGCCTATACAAATAACCTGCAAGTATCATGAGCCTGCAAGTTATTTGTGCCTAGGACTAGCAGTAGCTACTTGGCGTTCTTGGCAATGATTGCTGCCGCAACATTTGGCGGTACATCTGCGTAATGAGCGAGCTCCATACTTGAGCTAGCTCGACCTTGCGTCATTGAACGCAGATTTGTCGTGTAACCAAACATTTCGCCGAGTGGTACGAAGGCAGTAATTTCTTTAATACCGGCTTGCAGGTCCTCCATGCTTTCGATGCGACCACGCTTACTGTTGAGATCGCCAATAACGTCACCCATGAAGTCCTCTGGCGTTACGACAACGACTTTCATGATAGGCTCAAGTAGGGTCGGGTTTGCTTTCTTAACGCCCTCCTGTAGTGCCATTGAACCAGCAATACTGAATGCCATCTCACTCGAGTCAACTTCGTGGTAGCTCCCATCATATAGTTCAGCCTTAACGTCGACTACTGGATACCCGGCGATTACGCCGTTAGCCATAGCTTCTACGATACCCTTGCGAACGGCGGGGATATACTCATTCGGTACGACGCCACCCTTAATAGCGTTAATGAACTCGAAGCCTGCTCCGGTTTCATTTTGGCTTATGCGCAGCCAGACATCACCGTATTGACCGCGCCCTCCGCTCTGACGAACAAACTTGCCCTGAACCTCAACGGCGTCCTTGCGAACCGTTTCACGGTATGCTACCTGCGGTTGGCCGATATTTGCCTCAACATTAAACTCGCGTTTCATGCGGTCGACGATTATCTCTAGGTGCAGCTCGCCCATGCCACGAATAATAGTCTGGCCAGTTTCCTCGTCGCTATTAACGCGGAAAGTCGGGTCTTCCTCGGCTAATCTTTGCAATGCTAGGCTCATCTTTTCCTGGTCGGCTTTCGTTTTTGGCTCAATAGCGATTGATACCGGCGGGTCAGGGAAATCGATACTTTCGAGAATGATTGGATGAGCCTGATCACACAGTGTATTGCCAGTAGTAGTTCCCTTTAGACCTACTATGGCAGCAATGTCACCGGTGCCGACTTCGCTTACCTCTTCTCGTTTATCTGCCTGTAGACGGACAATACGTCCTACGCGCTCCTTTTCTCCCGTTGAGCTGTTCAAGACGTAGCTGCCTGCAGTAACTTTCCCTGAATACACACGGAAGTACGCTAATTTACCGACAAATGGATCGCTGGTAATTTTAAACGCTAGCGCTGACATTGGATCGGTCTCTAGATGTTTACGTTCAACCTCTTCGCCAGTTTTAGGATGTGTACCCCAAGTAGTGGGGCGGTTGTCAGGCGCAGGCAATAAATCAGTTACCAAGTCGAGCAACTTCTCTACAATGACACCGCGGCCGTCACCACCGGTCACTACGTAAAACTTACCTGTTAGGACTGCGGTGCGAATGGCATGACGAATTTCATCTTCTGTTAAACCCTCTTCGCCTACTTCAAGATACTTCTCAAGCATAGCTTCGTCTTCAGCAACAGCATTTTCAATCAGCAAACTACGGTACTTTATTGCATGGTCCTGCATATCTGCCGGAATCTCGCCCTCTACTAGCTCGTGATCCGTGAAGTCTTTGTAGGTGTACGCTTTCATGCTTACTAGGTCTACAATACCGTTAACACTCTGCTCAAAGCCAATCGGCAGGTGAATTGGAAACGCACGTTTACTGAGCCGGTTATGGATACTCTCCAAGCTCTTGTAGAAGTCGCCACCGGTCTGGTTGATCTTGTTAATAAAGCAGATGCGTGGTGTACCGTACTTGTCTGCTTGGCGCCACACAGTTTCTGACTGACTTTCTACGCCCATCTTGCCATCAAAGACAACTACTGCACCGTCCAATACACGCAAAGAACGCTCAACTTCGGCAGTAAAGTCGATATGTCCGGGTGTGTCAATAATGTTGATTTGGTGGTTTTTCCAAAAGCACGTTACAGAAGCGGCTACAATTGTAATGCCGCGTTCACGCTCCTGCGCCATCCAGTCGGTCGTTGTCTCACCCTCATGTACGGCACCTATCTTATGCTTCAAGCCGGTGCGATACAGTATGCCTTCAGTTGTTGTGGTCTTACCGGCATCAATGTGCGCAATAATACCAAGGTTACGAATCTTTCCTATTGGATATTTCTTATCTGCCATATGTTCCTTTCAAGGTAGCGTTAAGCGTTTTTTCTACGGGGTGTATTTCGTTAGTTAGCCCAGCGAAAATTAATGTATCTCATGTCTGCTTATCCTAGTGTACCGTAGAGTACTCCCCGCACAAACTCCGATATGCACGCACCGCCAAGCTACGTATGGACTCCACAACAAGCAGGGCAACGTGTGCAGGACTAGTTCGCAATGACTTATGGATGTCTGTAGGGAAGTTTTTTAAAGGTCAAGGATGTAGGCGCTAATTGCACGTAAATCGCACAATATGTTAGAACTGTCTCATCCCGACCTGAGGCTAGCTATGAGCAAAATGTGCGAAGGCACGGTTGGCCTCGGCCATGCGGTGTGTGTCTTCGCGTTTCTTAACAGCAGAACCCTGGTTATTGTAGGCATCGACTAGCTCCAGAGCTATTCTATTAGCCATACTCATACCGCGATGTGCGCGAGCTGCCTGCACGAACCACATGATTGTCAGATGCATTTGTCTCTGGCCTTTAACTTCAAATGGAATCTGATAGTTAGCACCGCCAACTCGGCGAGAACGAGTCTCAAGATGTGGCTTGATATTCGCAAACGCCTGTTCAAACACATCATGAGGGTTTTCTACCTTAAGTTTGTCGGCGGCAATTTGCATACCGCTATACACGAGTCTTTCTGCTACTTGTTTTTTACCATCGCGCATCACGCGGTTAATCAACCGCTGCACCGTTGGATCGCCGTATATGCGATCGGCAGGAATATCGCGTACGAGGGTTTTGGTAACTTTGCGTGGCATTATTTGGTCTCCTTCTTGGACCCGTACTTAGAACGGCCTTGCTTTCGATTATTAACGCCCTGGAGATCCAGTGCGCCACGAACGATGTGGTAGCGTACACCCGGAAGGTCTTTTACGCGACCACCACGGACCAATACGACTGCGTGCTCCTGTAGGTTATGACCTTCGCCACCAATGTAAGCCCAAACTTCGTATCCGTTTCCTAGCCGCACACGTGCAACTTTACGCAATGCTGAGTTTGGTTTCTTCGGAGTTTTAGTTGTTACTTTAACGCAGACCCCGCGTTTAAAAGGGGCTGCCTTTTCGTAGTTTTTGGTCTTTAAGTTGTTCACGACGCGTTGCAACGCGGGTGACTTGCTCTTATCAGTTACCTTGGTGCGCGGCTTGCGTACTAACTGATTAATTGTAGGCATTCAGACTTCCTCTCTCTAGGCTTAACCTAACTGTACGATACGTACGAACACGCATGATAGGACAGCGTAAGGCGTATCATTATGTGTTCAGTACTATCAACGTACTGAAGGTTTATGCCTTAAATTACTTCCCGAAGAGATTGCTCTCCTCTACCGCCATGGCTCATTATTGAACCGGCTCGGATTTGATATATACGTATGTATTCTAACAGAGAATGGACACTATGACAATAATTTTGTGACCCCTGTGTCCATGTGGAATTTCGCCAACTCGCAATGGTACGTCACGTGTACTCGTTAACAGAGCTGGCTCTATGTAAGAGCCAGCTCTGTTTCGATGTTATATTGTTTGTTCGCTATGCAGCAGTTCTACTCGCTTCAATAGCGGCATCATAGTCTTCCGCTTCATCAAGCGCATTTGACGCTCCGAAACCAGTTCCAACCGGTATCTTTCGCCCTAAGATGACATTTTCTTTGAGCCCAAACAACTTGTCGATCTTACCGCTCGTAGCAGCGCTGATGAGGACACGCGTGGTATCCTGGAAGCTTGCGGCGCTTAAGAAGGAATCGGTACTCAATGACGCTTTAGTGATGCCGAGCAGCAACTGGGTTACCTTCGCAGGTTGCTTACCCTCACTCACAAGTTGCTCATTAGCTTCGACAACGGCAAGTTTACTCGCTACGTCACCCGTAACAAATTCACTGTCACCTGCCTCTTCTATCTGCACTCGGCTAAACATCTGTCGAACGATGATTTCCAGGTGCTTGTCCGCGATATTTTGACCTTGTCCGGCAAAAATACCAAGGATCTCGTTCATGATATAGCGTTGTGTCGCTTCGACACCTTGCAGACGCATGAGTTCATGCAGATTAATCGAACCAGCGGTTAAGCGTTGGCCGGCTACCACAATATCACCGTCATTGACGAGCAGTTGCTTAAATCCAGGGATCTCATAGCGTACCGTACTTTGGCTAGCCGGTGTCAGCACGACTTGCGTAGCAGTTACCGCGACTTTACCTGCCATCGGCGCAACTAGCGGCTCTGAACCGTCGTCATTTGCCGCAAATACATCACCAATAGCGACGTCGCTTCCATCGGCAACCATTGCCTTACGACCCGTAAGGTCGAATGTTATAGCATCTCCGTCACTAGCGTTAATCTGTACAACGTAGTGGTCAGACTCTTCCCAGGCAGTAACCGTACCTGCAATCTCGCTGAGGTAGGCTTGGCCCTTCGGAGTGCGTACCTCAAATAGTTCCTCAATGCGGTTTAAACCTTGCGCTGTATCGTCGCCGACTACGACACCTGAACGGTGTTTAGAGTCTAGGCTTAGCTGCGTGCCAGGCTCGCCAATTGACTGTGCCGCAATGACACCAATTGGGTTGTGAGGTGCAACTAGCTGACCAGTAGCTGGATCAATACCGTAGCTCTTCTGTGGCACTCCGCGAACACTGGAGGCGCTTAATGCGCTCATTATCTTCACGCCATCAATTGCTTCGTCGCCATCAATTGCTTCGGCAATTTCTTTCGTAAACAGCTCGCCTGCTTTTAGGTATCCCGCAACATCTGTCGCTGCATATCGGCCCTCTAAACGCGAAGCATACGTTACGCCGATTGCTTTCGCATCATCACGTAACATGGCGAAGCCAGGGTCAGTCGCATCGTCTTCTTCGCCAAATGTAAACACGTCTTGGGATACGTCGACTAAACGACGTGTCAAATAACCAGCGTCAGCAGTCTTTAGTGCAATGTCAATAACTGCTTTACGAGTACCGCGAGTACCCGTAAAGTACTCAAGCGGCGTTAACCCCTTCACGTAGCCAGATTTTACTGGTAGTTCTATGGCATTACCACTGGCATCCTGGAACCCACCAAGCATACCAACTGAGTTCTTCATCTGTGTAATGTTACCGCGAGCGCCAGACGCAATTGCGATAGCCATTGAGCCATCCTGATCCTGCATCTGTTCGGCCAACATACTCTGGACCTGAGAGTCAATCTTTGCCCAGTTCTCAACAATGAGGCGGTGTCGTTCATCGTCAGTAATGAACCCTTGGTCGTACTGATCAGATATGCCCGCACTGCGAGTCTCCCCGCTTTCAATAGCCTCTTCGAGTCCCTTGATTGGTTCAAAGTCGTCCATACCCATACTGAGGCCTGACAGTGTTGCAAACTGGAAGCCTAGGTCCTTCAGTGCATCTGCGATCTCGGCAGTTTTTGCTTGGCCGTATTGTTTGTAGACTTCGGCCATAACCTTTTGTAGACGCTTTTTAGTCATAGGTTCATCTTGGTATGGGAAGTCTTCCGGGAACGTTTCGTTAAAGTACAGACGACCTAGCGTCGTTTCACGTACTTCTCCGCGGAAGGGGACTCGTAGTCGATCCTGCAAGTCAATCATACCCGCATCGAATGCCATTGTTGCCTCATCCAATCCACTGTAAGTGGTTGCGGCTTGATCTGCACCGGGTCGCTCGTATGTTAGGTAGTAACAACCGAGGACAATATCCTGTTCAATATGCAGGATCGGAGAACCATCTGCGGGTTTTAGCAGGTTATTGTTGGCAGCCATTATCTCACGTGCCTCAGCTTGGGCGGCGTCACTAAGTGGCAAGTGAACGGCCATCTGGTCACCATCAAAGTCAGCGTTAAATCCTTTACATACCAGTGGGTGTAACTGAATAGCACGTCCTTCAATAAGTACCGGCTGGAATGCCTGGATACTTAGGCGATGCAGTGATGGTGCACGGTTAAGTAGTACGTATTTGCCTTGAATGACCGTGTCAAGTGCATCCCACACGGCTGTCTCTCCAGTTTCAATCATACGGGTTGCACTACGAATATTGTGTGCTTCCTCACGAGCAATGAGCTCACCAATAACAAACGGCTTGAAAAGCTCGAGTGCCATCATCTTTGGCAGGCCACATTGGCTAATCTTTAGCTCCGGTCCGGCTACAATAACTGAACGACCGGAATAGTCGACTCTCTTGCCGAGCAAGTTTTGACGGAAACGACCCTGCTTACCTTTTAACATGTCACTCAAAGACTTCAAACGGCGTCGTTGGCCAGTCGCGGCTACAGCGCGACCGCTACGTGCATTATTGTTATCAATCAGCGCGTCAACGGCCTCTTGTAGCATACGTTGCTCATTACGACGTATTACTTCTGGAGCATTGAGCTCGATAAGTTTCTTAAGCCGGTTATTTCGGTTAATAACGCGGCGGTATAGGTCGTTCAAGTCGCTCGTTGCAAAACGTCCACCGGTTAGCTGAACCATAGGTCGCAAATCGGGTGGGATTACCGGCAGTACGCTTAGGCACATGCTTGATGGCTTAATGCCGGCTCGCTCCATACTTTCGAGTAAGCGCAGACGTTTCATGAGTTTCTTCTTACGCTGGCCCTTAGCCTCTTCGGCTTCAGCAGTTAGATCGGCGATTAACTGGCTAAGGTCAATGTCGTCGAGCAGTTCCTTCAGCGCAGTGCCGCCCATGCCTACCGTTATCATCTTCCGCAGCTCGTCCGGCAAGTTACGGTAATCTGTCTCATTCATGAGATTCAATTTAACGAGCTGATCAAGCTGGCTCTTAAGTGTGTCAAAGCCAGTCGTAAGCTGTTCAATTTCCTTGGTCTGCGCCTCAGCCAACGCCTTAACGTCTGCATTCTCTTCCTTGGCTTGGTGCTCATATCGGAGCTTGATCGCTTCGGTAGCGGCCTTAAACTCGGCTTCCTTGTCAGCACGATACTGATCTCGCACCGCTTCGTCGACTGAAGTCACAACGTAACTGGCAAAATACGCAACGCGTTCTAGATTCTTGACAGTAAGCCCTAATAGCAAACCGACTGCACTTGGTGTCCCACGAAGGAACCAAACGTGCGTTACGGGCACTGCTAGGCTAATGTGCCCCATACGCTCACGTCGGACGATGCTACGCGTGACAAGCTCGCCGTTCTTGTCAACGGCAGCCTCACGGCTTCGTACTCCCTTGTACTTAGCGTCATGTGGATTAATGTCTTTTACAGGACCAAAAATACGCTCACAGAATAGGCCATCGCGCTCTGGCTTTTGCGTACGATAGTTAATCGTTTCCGGCTTTGTTACTTCGCCATGCGACCATTCGCTAATATCTTTGCCGCTTGCAACAGCTAACCGAACAGCATCAAAATCTGCAATATCTGTTCCATATGAATAACGTCGCATTACAAACTCCCTTCGGTCATCATTGACCTTTTACCGTTGGCTATTAGCCGTAAGCCTACAACTTTAACATTGAAAAACGAGAGAAGTGATACTTGCACGATTACGCCTCCCCTTCATCATCAGTCGTATTGTCACTATCGTCATCGCTTGATGCGGCAATAATGGGCACGCCATCACTGTCAGTCTCTTCTAGTATGAATTCCTCACCAGGCATATCCTCACCAGTTACGTCGATGTCTGAAATAGCTGGCGCAGGAACCTTAACGTCGGACGGATGAGCAGCTTCTTCGTGAATGTTCGTAGCCAGAATGGCTTCAGCGTCCACTATCTCGCTCTGTCGTATCAGGTCAACTTTTAGTCCGAGCCCTTGTAGCTCTTTGACAAGCACGTTAAAGCTTTCTGGAACCTTTGGACCAACGATTTCAGTCCGTTTGATGATGCTTTCGTATGCTTTCGATCGACCATAAACGTCGTCAGATTTGATAGTGAGCATCTCTTGCAACGTATTAGCAGCGCCATACGCCTCCAGTGCCCACACCTCCATTTCTCCAAAGCGCTGGCCGCCATTTTGCGCCTTACCACCAAGTGGCTGCTGTGTGACCATAGTGTACGGGCCAGTTGAACGTGCGTGGATCTTATCGGCAACCATATGGTTAAGCTTAATCATGTACATGCTGCCAACTGTAGTACGTTCCTTGAACGCATCACCTGTTCGCCCATCGTACAGTTGTTGCTTGCCGTCTTCCGGGAACCCTGCTTCCTTAAGTAGCTCGCGAATCTTTTCAACGGGCACGCCATTAAATGACGGGCTAGCTACTTTCATACCAAGCGCTCGTGCTGCCATACCTAGGTGCGCTTCGAACAGCTGTCCAATGTTCATACGTGATGGCACACCGAGCGGGTTCAGTACTATGTCTATTGGCGTACCGTCCTCCATAAATGGCATGTCTTCGACAGGCAATATCCGAGCGATAACGCCCTTGTTACCGTGCCGTCCACCCAACTTATCGCCAACACTGACTTTACGCATTTGGGCTACAAAGACCTGAATCTGCATCAATACACCAGCCTTAAGCTCATGTCCACCTTCACGCGTAAATATCTTTACACCTACGACCTTGCCGTGTTTTCCATTGCTCATTCGCTGTGAGGTGTCTCGGACCTCTTTTGCTTTTTCACCAAAAATAGCTCTCAGTAAGCGCTCTTCACTTGACAATTCTTGCTCGCCCTTTGGAGTAATTTTACCGACCAGGATATCCCCGGGGTGCACTTCAGCCCCAATGCGTACGATACCTTCGTCGTCCAAGTGGCGCAGCGCATCCTCGGAAACATTTGGAATATCTCGAGTAACGATCTCCGGTCCAAGCTTAGTTTCGCGTACCTCGATCATGTAGTCTACGATGTGGACGCTGGTAAGCGTGTCGTCCTCAACAAGTTTTCGGCTGATGATGATAGCGTCTTCGAAGTTATATCCAGCCCACGGCATGAACGCAACCACTAGGTCTTTTCCGAGTGCAAGTTCACCGTTCTGGATCGACATACCTTCGATAAGAATGTCTCCTTCGTGGACCTTGTCTCCGGCATTCACCGCGACGCGCTGATTAATGCTCGTACCTTCATTACTGCGTACAAAATGCTGTGGTTCGTACGTGACCGTCCCGCTGTCATACTTTACGACGACTTCGTTACCGCTAGCACGAACAACCTCGCCGTCCGCTTCAGCGACAATAATCTGGCCAGTATTACGTGCTGCCGCAGCTTCTACGCCGGTGCCTACGATCGGGCTTTGCGGCTGAATAAGCGGAACCGCCTGGCGTTGCTGGTTACTACCCATGAGCGCACGGTACACGTAGTCTTTCTCGATGAACGGAATGAGCCCTGCGCTTGAACCTATAATCTGGTTTTGAGCTGCGTCAATGTGTGTGACGTCATTGCTGTCAGTTTCGCCAGACTTGAGGTTGATTCGAGCACTTAGCCGTTCGTCTACAAAGTAGCCATTCTCGTCTAGAGCAACTCCCGCACCGGCAATCACGGCTGACTCTTCATCAGCAGAATCGAGATATACAATTTGACTAGTAGCTTTTGCTTTAACGGGCCATGTAATTTGTCCTTTTACAGCAGCTAACTTTTCAGCGTCAGCTTTAGTAATCGTTTTGCCCGCCTCAACGATGACAGTGCCATCAGTATCCTCTAAGTTGAAACGCGCTATGTGGCCAGCTGCGTCACTGGCAGCTACGGCGTTTACAACTTTTCGATACGGCGTTTCAATGAAACCGTATTCGTTAACACGCGCAAAGTTCGCCAGGTTCAATACCAAGCCAACGTTAGCACCCTCAGGAGTCTCAACGGCGCAAATGCGGCCATAGTGCGTTGCGTGAGCATCACGCACTTCAAAGCCTGCACGTTCGCGACTGAGGCCTCCAGGACCCATTGAGCTCAGGCGACGTTTGTGTGCCAGCTCTGACAATGGGTTAATCTGGTCCATAAACTGACTTAGCTGCGATGACGCGAAGAACTCACGAACGGCAGCTACGACAGGACGTGCGTTAATAAGCTGTCCTGGCTGTACGGTTTCAATCTCACACATAGACATGCGGTCTTGGGTGTTGCGTACCATACGCAACAAACCTATTCGGAACTGACGCTGCACCAGTTCACCAACCATCTTTATGCGGCGGTTCGCTAGGCTGTCAATGTCATCGCCTGAGTCCTGTGTAACATTCATGCGGATCAGCTCGGCTACAATTGCCACCAAGTCATCCAATCGCATGATACGGTTTTCTTGGGTGTTTGGGACATCCAAGTTCAACCGTTTGTTTAGCTTATATCGCCCAACGCGGCTGAAATCGAACCGCTTAAAGTTGTAAAACATGTTTTCAAGCAAGCTACGAGCGTTATCAACGGTAGCTAAATCGCCCGGGCGTAACCGGCGGTACACCTCGATAAGTGCTTCACTATGTCCTTTGGTCGGATCTTTTTCGAGCGTTGTCTCCAAGTGCCCGTTCTTTGCTAAATCAACATGTTTGAACGCATCTCTCATTTGAGCTTCAGTCATGCCGAGCGCCCGCAGTAACGTGGTGACCGGGATCTTGCGTTTGCGGTCAATTTTTACATATAGCGCGCCATTAGCGGCAGTCTCAAATTCAAGCCAAGCACCACGGCCGGGTATAACTTTAGCGCTGTAGAGGTACTGTGTACCATGTAACTCGCCCGTATAAAATACACCAGCTGAACGAATTAGCTGGCTTACTACTACGCGCTCCGCACCATTAATAATAAATGTGCCTCGCTTTGTCATCCACGGGAAGTCCCCCAGATAAATTTCCTGTTCTTTGACCTCGCCGGTTACCTTATTAGTAAGCTCTACAACGGCCTTGAGTGGCGCTTCATAGCTTACATTGTTTTCTCGAGCCTCGCTCTCAGTCATTTTTGGTTCATCAAAGTGATAATCTTTGAATCGCAGTGATAGCTTGGTCCCTGTGTAGTCGTCGATTGGGCTAATTTCAGCCAAAAGTTCTCCAAGCCCTTCGTCGACAAGCCATTGGAATGATTTATTTTGGTGATCTACCAAGTTTGGTAATGCCATGTTGTCACTTGCGTCTGTAAAAAAGACACGAGTGCCTGAATTTGACTTATGTGCTACTGCTTGCGCTTTTGCCACGTGCACTGTCCCCTCATTTAGATTAATAACAATTGTGTTCCAGCAGAAGTCTCGCCTTATACCTCATACAAGCGCGTACTATGCCACGCTTAAGATGTAAGTACACTGTTCTACATATCGCTTTTGTTGTTTCGCTCGGAAGAAAACTAAGTGGGATTTTGGTGCCGATCTGGTTGGCCACGCCAGCACGACCCAACTTACACTACTTCTTAGATAGCATTATACGCAGTAGAATTTACTACGTCAACCCTAAATAACGGTAAGGACTCTACGGGTTTACCTCATACGAAAAAACCGATATGGCGCTCTTACATCTGCGTGGACTATGGGCATGCGTGGTATTTACTGTGCTTAATACGGGTCTATCGCTAGAACTGCATATCAAGTTTTCCTAATTACTCAGCCTTTTGTGAAATCTTAATATCATTGATAACTTTGTCAACAATGCCATATTTCTTAGCTTCGTCAGCTGTCATCCAGCGATCACGCTCCATGTCTTCGTGGATACGCTCAGCCGTTTGGCCGGTGTTTCGAGCCATAATGTCCTCGAGGAGTTTCTTGATGCGTAAGCTCTCGCGTAAGTCAATTTCTTGATCTGTAACTTTTCCGCGCGTACCGCTACTGGGCTGATGGATCATCACTGTGCTGTTGGGCAACAAGAAGCGCTTACCTTTTGTTCCACTACTCAATAAAAATGCCGCTGCGCTTGCTTGCACCCCGATCCCTACGGTCTGTACATCATTAGTCACATACTGCATTGTGTCGTAAATCGCCAACGCGTCATATACGCTGCCGCCCGGGCTATTAATGTACATGTAGATATCTTTTTTAGGGTCTTCAGCCTGAAGAAACAGCAGTTGCGCAACTACGACATTAGCACTAGCCTCATTCACGTCGCTACCCAAAAATATAATGCGGTCTTTCAGTAGGCGGCTATATATATCATAGGCACGTTCGTAGCGGCCCTCACTCTCAACTACAGTTGGAACTAATACGCTCATGGTGTGAACCTCACTTTCTTTTATAGGACACCGAAACGCGACGAAGGTTAGGTGCGTCGGATGAATGTCCGTAGTCCGGTACTCTGTACGGTATCTATAATAAGAAATTGGCACTCGATAGTCAAGAGTGCTAATTTCGTATTATGTGCAACCTTTGCTAGTAAGGGGGCGCCTACGCTTTTTGAGCGAAGTGAGTTAGCCTTGCAATGGTTTTTTCTGTAAGCAGACGGCTGGCAAGCTCACGGTGATTCTCTGGTTTGTCAAGTTCGGCTTGCATTTGTTTATCTTGGTACTTTTTCTTGAGTTGGGCAATATGCTCATCCAATTCAGCATCGCTGACAGTAATGTTTTCCGCTTCGGCAATTTCGCCGAGTACTAACCCTGCCTTCACGCGCGATTCTGCTTGTTCGCGCATGTTAGCCTTATGCTGTTCCTCAGTTATTCCTTCCAGTTCCAAATGTTCTTTCCATGTCTGGCCGCGATACACTAGATTGCGTTTCTCTTCGGCCTCCATACGATCGGCTTCTTCGTCGATTAATACATCTGGGATGTTTGCCTCAGCCTTTTCGGCGATAGACGTCAACAGCTCATTTTCGAATACGCGTTGCGCTTGATTGTCCTTCTCAACTTCCAACTGTTTTTTTATATCAGCTTTGAGCTCAGCAACTGTTTTAAACGGACCAACTTTTCCGGCAAACTCACCATCAAGCTTGGGCAGTTTGACTTCACGGACTGCCTTAACTTCAACGGTAAAAGAAACCTGTTTGCTTTGTAACTCCGTGGCTCCGTAATTTTTTGGGAACGTAATAGGAAATGTTTTTTTGTCGCCAGTCTTTAAGCCGATAAGTTCTGGCTCGAAGCCCGGTATAAATGTGTTAGTCCCGAGCGTTAGAGGGTAGCTCGTCCCAGTAGCACCGGCAATCGCAGCTTTAGTCTTGGCGTCAACTCCACTAAAATCAATAACAACCTCATCACCATCTTTTGCTGCACGCTTAACGTCAGTTTTCTTGGCGTCACGACGACGCAAGTCATCAAGCACTGCGTTAATGTCTTTGTCAGTAGTTGGCTCGACCTGTTTGGCAACTTTAATTTTTTTGTAATCTGGCAGCGTGATTGCACCTACTACTTCCACCTCGGCCCTAAATTCTAACTCGGTAAATGGCACAAACTTAGTCACCTCAATTTGAGACTGTGAAACTGGGCGAAGTTTCTCGCGTACAGCCGCCTCCATGTAGAGAGCATTTACAGCACGATCAAGAAATCGCGATTGTAACGTTGCCGGGTCGACACTCTTTTCAATGAGCGCTTTCGGTGCGTGTCCTTTTCGGAACCCAGACATGTCAATGTCCTTAGCTAACTCACTAAGCACATGGTCTTTAGTGGCGTCCAGCACATCTTGGCTAGCAGTAATAGTCATTTCGACTTTAGTAGGTGTGATATCTTTACGAGTAACTTGCATAAGTCGGTACTATAACAGATAAGCGGACACCTATACAAGTAGAGCCATTACTTATTGCCGGTAACCGTAGCAGTATAAGCGCATAGGACGGTACGTATCAAAGACTGTGTATTAAAAGCGTACCGAATACAAAGAACCAAACTGCTTCAACCCAAATGAGCTTTTCCCCCGTCTTCCACTGCACCCATGCATGTAACCGTAAAAACCAGTTCCGAGTAGGACGCTCCGTGCCTTTGGATCGGGCTTGTATAAATCGCGGGATCCAAAACAAATCAGGACTCGTCGCCAGAAAAGCGCATAGCGCAGCAGTAAACCAGTGCTGCGGCCTTGCAACAGCCAAGAGGAGTACGATGCCTAAGCACAATACGGCGCCCACGACTAAAAACTCATACAAAAAACGCCTGGAGCTCAACCGAGCAACGCCATCAGGTCCTGGCGGGTCATAGTGGGGGATTGCGTCACACATAAAATGTGACAAGAACGCTAACCCTGCGGCAGCCAGCGGATTCGCCACTGCGAGGCCAATCACTGCTCCTGTAAGTGCATGGTTTGGTGCTGTCATAGATCTATGTCATTAGGGTCAAGCACTGGATCGCTAGTGTGTCGATGATCCTTTACTATGCTTAGTATACGCTGCAAACTATGCGCCTCTTCAGTGCCGTCGGCCAGGTTACGCAAGCGGAATTGATCACTTGCAAGTTCGGCTTCACCTATGAATATAGCGTACTGTATGCCCTTTTTGACCGCTGTCTTAATCTGCTTCTCGAGCTTTCTTCCCGAACTGTCAACGGCTACATGTAACCCCATATCACGCATATCAGCCAGTACGCGTTGTGCCTTCTCGTAGGTGTTCGTTCCTGCTAGCACAACATAAACATCCGTTTCAGTTACTAAGTCTGGCAACAAACCATGACTTTCTAAAAAGTTCTGCAATGTCACATCACCCATTGCAAAGCCAACTGTAGGCACTGGCTCAACACCAAAAAGTCCGACTAGACCGTCGTAACGACCACCACCAAACATACTGCGATTGTTTTCAGGGTTAGTGTCGATTACCTCAAATACCATATCAGTGTAGTAATCAAATCCTCGCATAAGTGTAATGTCAAATATGACGTTACTAATACGGCTACTGTCAAGCATATCCATAAGTTGCCGTAGACGTAACACCGTGGGCTTGTTTGTATAGCTGGATGGCAAATCGTCCAGCCGTTGTATCTTTAGAAGCTGGAGCAGGCTATCCAGCGTGCCATTGTCGCGCTGGGTTGGTGTTAGGATTGCGTCTGCTTGGGCTACAAAGCTTTCATACGGCATCTTCTTCATTCGGTCAATCAGTCTTATAAGCATATCCGACTGCGTTTGATCAAGCTCCAAGTATGCGCCAAATAGGTCGTCTATGAGTTTGCGGCTGCTCAGCTGTATGGTATACATTTCCGGTTTAGCACCATAGCCTTTCATAATCTGATCTGCTAGCAGGATTGCCTCATGCTCAGCCTCAACGCCCTCTACGCCAAAAATATCAGCATTATATTGCCAAAACTCGCGCAGGCGCCCCCGTTGGGTACGCTCATATCTCCATAGATTCGGTATGCTGTACCAGCGTACTGGATAGGCTAACTCCTGGCGCTTGCCTGCTACCATACGACTGACTGTGGGTGTCATCTCAGTGCGTATTGTTACGCTACGACCACCACGATCTGTAAATGTGTAGGTCTGTTCGTCGATAATCTCCTGATTACCCTTGCTTAGATAAAGTTCTGTTGGCTCGAGAATTGGAGCATCATATTCCTCGTAACCAAACCGCTCGCTTATTTCCCGCATTTTGGCAAACATATATTTTTGCAAACGTTTATTCTCGGGGTAAAAATCCCGGGCACCCTTATAGGGCTGTGTACTTAATGACATGTTCATGTCCCCTTATGTAAAAGATTGTAACAGATAATCTAAAACGCCGAAGCATTGTCCGGCGTTTAGTGATTGTAACAAAAAAACATAAACTATCCGGTACACTTCGGCAGTGTATGCGCAATATGGAGATACTTTGTGATTTTGATGAACATAACTATATATTGACCCGTATTGGTATCTTTGTCAAACTAACTGATCAATGAACCTCCCCGAGCTTCCACTCGGGGTATCCCTAAGCTCAAACTAACGTTACGTTAGTTTGCCCCGCATCCTCCAAACCTTGATTCTCTATGTATCGCCGAATGACCTCTTCGTTAATGCCAACGGTACTGACGAAGTAACCTGCCGACCAAATACTGTCAGTGCCCCAATATACCTTCTTGAGATGCGGAAACTTTTCATTCAGGGCTTTTGCTGTCACGCTTTTCAAGGCTCTGACGACCATCCCGACTGACTTAGTGGGCGGGATGGAAACCAACAGATGTACATGGTTCTGGTCAGTATTGATAGTTTTGATGATAACGTCGGGATGATACTCCGGCCACGACTTCAGAAATTCCTTGAGATAGCCCTGAACCCCATCGTTGAAGATACTCTTTCGGTATTTCGTCGGCCACACCAGGTGGAAGTCACAGGCAAAGACACAGTGGCTCATTCGTCGATACACGGGCATATGTACAGTATATGTCAGTCTGGGAACGCCCGGACGCCCTCAGATGCGGGGAGGTACTACATCCCACGACCTGCCGGTCTAATCCTTACCCACATCTAGCACATCCAGCTACACTGCCAGGGCAGGAACGTAAAAACGCAGTAAAAATAAAAAGGACCAAACATGCAACCGCACGCAGAT
>JAJZCD010000043.1 GCA_021851735.1 bacterium
TATCTTCTACTACAACACCAAGCGTATACATCTGGCCCTAAAGATGAGCTCGGCAGCCTACGCTGCCCGGCTCAAAACCGAAGAGCTAAGTTCGGAACGAGTGTTGCAAAAAAACGGGAGCTTGACAGCTGACTTATGTTGAATGAGGTTACAATATGGCAGCGATAAGCTCATCAATAGGGTTCCAACTCAGTCATATAATCTATGCATTGGTGTCCTATTGGTGTGCGTTCCACTTAGCATGTCCTTGCCAAGGTTGGTCACAACACAAGTGACTATATATAAATGATCAATTAAATCGTGTCATCCTTAGGGAAAACTGGGTGTGCTGATGCTAATACAGTACAAGGAGAAGCATATTGACAAAACAAAGTAGCTATAGTAGTCTAATAAGCGAGTTAGCAAAAACAAAAAGATATTTAAGTAAAATACTGCTACTCAGAAAACTATCGCTCAAGTTACCTTACCGGTAGCAAGAGCGGTCAGTCATAGCCAAAGGCGAGAAGCGCTATATATTTTTTATTGAGCGGATTTCTTCGCCTGAGGCACCTTATTTATCATGAATCATGAGACTTAGGATATAGAGAAACAATTATTTTATGAAGTCACCACGGCTACTGAATCAACTATTGCGTGTGGCTATCTCCTGGGGTGTGCTAGTGCTTTTTATGATGCTATACCAGCCGCAAGATCTCCCAGTAGCGGGACTTATTGTACCATTTGTATTTTTATTTCTAGCCTTGTATGGTACCTGGAACCTGTTGGTTGTGCTAGGAGGGCGTTATTATAATCGTAGTGGCACAAAGAACTGGAATAAACGTCTTGGGCTTGTTTTTTGTATAAGTGCAGTCTTACTGATTGTCTTACAATCGCTGGGCCAGCTGACCGCACGTGATGTCATTATGCTAACGATGGTTGTCGTTTTGGGCTATTTATACCTGACTCGTAGTCAGTTTAATGCAACGAAACATTAGACCTGCATTTGTATCTGTCGTACGCGGTAGTGCTAGATGGACAGCAGCCTGTGTCCTCGTTAGATTATGGTGTGTCTGAGCTTATTTGAGTGGATACTATGTGGCCGTCATTTGGAATTGGTGTAAATGCTTATATTTCGCATAGGCTCCGTGGACACAATGCTGTTCGTGAGGCTAGACGCGACTGGATGACGATGCGGCTGAGCTTTCTCGTGTACCTTGGCGATGCTTGAGACCTAGGCTATGTCTATGACCTGCGCTCCAGTCGTTATATACTAATAGTATCTATGCAGTCTAACGTGCCTCAAAACTATCAAGTTGATGCTTCAAGCTTACCGGCATCAACTGCTGTCTCGCAATCGGTGCCCCCTGTCCCTACGGAGAGTACGAATCTGTCATTGGACAATGTGGTGGCTCATGCTAAACAATTAATTGCACAATATAATCAAGACCCGGCGAAACTGAACGCTGCGATTAGCGAGTTAAAAAGTAACTATATAATGGAGCAATTCAACGTTGCCCCTAGCACGGTTGAAACCTGATGGAATTAGTAGTTATCGTTGGTGTTATTTTGGTGGCGGCACTAGTAACGTTAGGGCCTGTGTTGTTTATAAAGCTACGTAATGGCAGCAAGCCAGATGTCATGTATGAGCGTGCGCTTGAAATGGTCCCTGTACTTATTCACTTACCGCCTGCTAGTGAAGACACAGAGGCGAATGGACGTGATATGCGTGATATCGTTGATGAAAATATTTCAAAAGCACAAATAATTTACAACATTATTTCTAGCACAATGCAGAAGAATATGAAGAACCGGTGGCATGGTCAGCGTCATTTTAGCTTTGAAGTTGTCGGCAGCAAGGGCTTTGTGTATCTATATGCGGCTGTACCAGCAGACATGTTGGATATCCTTAAGCAAGCTATTACTAGTGCTTATCCGAGTACTCGTCTAGAAGTCACATCCGAACACAATATTTTTAATGAAGCTGGCGGTATAAATGGAGTCGTTGGAGGGGAACTTACCTTAAAGGAAATATTTGCATACCCTATTGCGACGTATCAGGATCTGAAACGCGACGCCTTCCAGTCTATATTAAATGCCCTGTCGAGCTTGGAAGCGCAAGATGGTGCTGCTATACAAATACTCTTTCGGCCTGTAGACGATAGCTGGCGAAAGGATGCAAGCTCGTATGCCGGGAAGAAACGAAAGGGTGAAGATAAGCACGCTAGTGCTGGTGCCTTGGCTCGTCAGATGGTGATTGCACTAGTAAAGCCTCCTGAGCCGAAGGACGAAGGCGACGTCAAAAAGAAAGAGCTTTCTGCGCTCGAGCAGTCAGTCGTTGATGCGATTGATGACAAAACTCGCTATGCTGGTTTTGAGGTTACAGTTCGTGTTATAGCGTCATCTAATATTTCACAGCGAGCTCAGACAATCGTCAATAGTATCGTTGCAAGCTTCTCGTTATTCGATGCACCGGGTAAAAATGGCTTTAAGTATGAACCAGCCAAAGACACGTCAAAACTTGTCGTTCAATACATTATGCGTTCTTTTCGAAGTCGGACAAAACGTACTATTATGAACTCAATAGAGTTGGCAACGCTATTTCACTTTCCCGATCAGAGTAACATACCGACGTCACAACTCAAGCGCCAAGACTCTAAGCAAGTTGATGGCCCACGTAATATGCCCGAAAGTGGTTTACTGCTTGGATTCAATGTATTTCGTGGCGTTAAGAAGCCGATCCGCCTTGGCCATAAAGATCGACAGCGTCACATGTACGCAGTAGGACAGACAGGGACAGGTAAATCTACCTTCCTTGAAAATTTGGCACTCCAAGATATGCTCAACGGTGATGGATTCGCATTTGTTGACCCGCACGGCGACACGGTTGAAAAACTTCTTGCTATGGTGCCCAAAGAGCGCACAGAAGACATCATATATTTCTGTCCGGCCGATATGGCCTATCCCATGGGGCTTAACCTATTTGAGTTTAATGATCCGGACCAAAAGGACTTCCTAATTCAGGAGACTATCAGCATGCTCTATAAGTTGTATGATCCACAACGACAGGGTATTATAGGACCTCGTTACGAACATTTATTCCGGAACGCTGCACTCGCCATAATGGCAGACCCAGCAGGTGGTACGTTTGTAGATATACCAAAACTATTCCGTGATCAGCAATATGTGAAGCAGAAGTTACAACATGTAACTGATCCGAATGTTCGTGAATTCTGGGAGAAGGAAGTCCCGCAGAGCCAACGCAGCAATGACTTTGGCGAAATAGTCAGCTGGTTCGTGAGTAAATTCGGTGCATTCCTGAGTAATGAAATGATGCGCAATATAATTGGCCAAACTAAGAGTTCATTTGATCTGCGGTATGTTATGGACAACAAGAAAATTCTTCTAGTTAATCTTAACAAGGGCAGGACTGGTGATTTGAACAGCAAGCTGCTAGGTATGATATTCGTTATGAAATTTCAGGCAGCTGCCATGAGCCGGAGCAGCATTCCCGAAGATCAGCGACAAGATTTCTGTCTGTATGTGGATGAGTTTCAGAACTTTAGTACGGATAGTTTCGCAACTATATTGAGCGAGGCGCGAAAATACCATTTAAACTTGATCGTTGCTAACCAATTTACTACACAGCTAACTGATGAAATTCGTGACGCTGTATTTGGTAATGTCGGCACTATAGTTAGTTTTCGTATTGGCCAGAATGATGTAGATGCGCTGAGCCGTTATTTCCAGCCACAATTTGAGGGTGAAGATTTACTGCGAGTCCCAAGCTATAATACTATCGTCCGAACGCTAGTAAATGGTGTGCCTACTCAGCCATTCAGTATGGCCACATTACCGCCCTTGGGAAACCCGAACTCAGAACTAGCTGATGCTCTCAAGCAACTGTCAGCCGCAAAATATGGCAAACCGAGAGCTTCTGTAGAAAAGGTGATTTTTGAACGTTTAGCTACAAAAATCCCAGAACCTAAGCCGTTCCAGCCGCCGTTTACGGGTAGTGCTGCGCCAGTAAATCGTCCGAGCCCCAACGCTTCGTCTATGGCTGTGCCAGCTGGTGTGGGTTCAGGATCTTTCTTGGATGAATGGCTAGCTAAACAACGTGCTAGCGCTCCGGTGCCCGCACTATCCTCGGCACGCTCCTCGTTGCCACCCCATGGTATCCGTCAACAGGTTGCGGGGCCACAGGAGCCACTTGTGCCGCAGCAGCCAGGAAGTCCAGCGATTCCGAAAGACGAAGTTGAGGCTAGTACTGGTAATATATCGAGTAGCCAATTAGATCAGCAAGAGATTAGTGGTATCGCTCAAGAGCTTAAGAAAAGCCTGAAGACGCCCGAGACAACAAGAACGCAGCGCCCTGACATCTTGCCTCAGGAAGGGCCGTTGGCAGTGCGGCCGGAACCCCAATTGTCACTTGAAAAATCAGAGGCCATGCAGCTGTCGCAGGAGGGTGTATTCCATATTAGTAGACAGCAGGGGCATGGCCCAGCCCCGGACGATACGATTTTTATTGATAATGATGGCAAGTTGCATCCAAACCAGCCAACTGCTGACGAGAACAAGCCGCTAAGTCGGTAGATTAGATATGATTCGGCCCTTGATGCGATGACAATTGTGTCTTGCCTCGCAATGAACGATTAAGACTGGTTGTATCGCAGATGTTATCTCATCCGGTATACCCCCCTTCGATTAGTTCGTACTTTAATGATTCATTCCCATCCTCTTTTGACTCGTGGTTTTTTGTCTAACTGGAGCCCTATTAGGCGCCTCGCTTGTGAAAGCAGCAAAATGACGGTATACTAATATGCAGTTATTAAGGTGTTAACCAAAAAATCTTAGGAGAGGGTTTTACGTGGCGGATCAAAAGGGATATTCGGCTGATCAGATTCAGGTGCTTGAAGGCTTGGAGCCGGTACGCAAGCGTCCGGGCATGTACATCGGATCTACTGGAGTAGAGGGCTTACACCACATGGTGTGGGAAATAGTGGATAACGGTATTGATGAAGCATTGGCAGGGTATGCCACGCATGTTATGGTAACAATGATGGCCGATGGGGGTGTAACTGTCTTCGATGATGGCCGAGGTATACCAACTGACATCCATCCTAAGACGGGTAAGAGCACCGTCGAGACTGTATTGACGGTCCTACACGCAGGCGGTAAGTTCGGCGGTGGTGGCTACAAGGTTTCGGGTGGGTTACATGGCGTAGGTTCTAGCGTAGTCAATGCGTTATCTACGAGGTTGATTGTGAATATCTATCGTAACGGAAAGACCTATCATCAAGAATATGCCAAGGGCTTGCCGGATAGTGATCTCAAAGTCACAGGTAAGTCACCAACCACTAGACCACATGGTACCGAAATTACGTTTTATCCAGATTCGACGATTTTTACTGAAACTACTACCTTTAACTACGATACTATTTTAGATCGATTACGACATTCAGCCTATCTCACAAAGGGTATTCGAACGACGCTTATAGATGAAAAAACCGGAAAAAAGCATAGCTTTTATTTTGAAGGGGGCATACAGAGTTACGTAAAACACTTAAACGTAGGCAAGGAACCCGTAGATGATGATGTCTTCTACGTTGATAAGCAGGTCAAGGACAATCAGGTTGAGGTTGCACTTCAGTATACAGATAGCTTCACCGAGACCATTAAGCAGTTCGCGAATAACATGGTTAATCCTGGAGGTGGTTCACACTTAACTGGTTTTCGTACTGCACTAACGCGTGTTATCAACGACTATGCTCGTAAAAATGGTCTACTCAAAGAAAAAGAAGACAATCTAAGCGGTGAAGACACGCGTGAAGGACTAACAGCGGTCATTCTGGTTAAACTGCCCGATCCGCAATTTGAAGGTCAGACTAAAGACAAGCTAGGTAATCCCGAGGTTCGTGGCTATGTTGAGAGTGTCATGAATGAGTATTTCAGCTACTACCTCGAAGAGCATCCGGCTGTAGCTAAAAAAATTGTAGGCAAAGCGTTACTCGCTGCTCGCGCTCGCAAGGCCGCTCGTGCTGCCCGTGAGAACATTATTCGTAAGGGAGTACTTGATGGTGCCAGTATGCCCGGCAAACTTGCTGATTGTAACAGTAAAGATCCTACCAATAGCGAGATATATTTAGTAGAGGGTGATTCAGCTGGGGGTTCGGCTAAGACTGGCCGTGACAGTAAGACACAAGCTATTCTGCCGCTTCGTGGAAAAGTTTTGAATGTTGAGCGAGCTCGGCTAGACAAAATGCTGGCAAATAACGAGATACTTAGTTTAATCAAAGCATTGGGCGTTGGGATAGAAGACTCATTTAACGTTGATGCATTACGATATCATCGGATTATCATTATGACTGATGCTGATGTTGATGGTAGCCACATCGCTACATTGCTCATGACGTTTTTCTTCCGTTACATGAGAGAGGTAGTTGATCGTGGGCATGTATATCTTGCTAAGCCGCCTTTATTTGAGCTAGTCAAGCCTGGTCGCAAGAGTAGTATCTTTATTTATGATGAAAATGAGTTGGATGATGTGCTTAACAAAACTATTGATGCTCGTAAAAAGGAGGGTATCAAAGTTGACGAGGAGAGCGAGCGGTATCGTCAAGCAGGTTTCGTAGAGCAGAAGCGCTATAAAGGGCTGGGAGAGATGGATGCCGAACAGCTATTCGAGACTACTATGAACCCTGCAAAACGTGTACTAGTACAGATCAACATTGAAGATGCCGAAAAGGCCGATGCCATATTTAATAAATTAATGGGTACTGAAGTTGAGCTACGTAAGAATTTTATACAGGCGAATGCTAAATTTGTGAAAGATTTGGATATTTAAGATGACGTATTTTAGTGTACAATTTGCGTCTTGTAACTATTTCTTGACTTTTCAGGGTCTGAGGATGCGACCTAAGGTTGTGTCTCTTGGATGTCACAAAGTTGAAGGATTGAAAATTTAGAGGAGATCG
>JAJZCD010000009.1 GCA_021851735.1 bacterium
CCTAAAGATGAGCCCGGCAGCCTACGCTGCCCGGCTCAAAACCGAAGAGCTAAGTTCGGAACGAGTGTTGCAAAAAACGGGAGCTTGACAATGGCTTCAAACTTATATATCGAAACAAAGGGTCGGTGTCTGGGGATAACGAAGAAAACACAAAGGAAGATATATATATATCTCGTAAGTGGAACTGTGGCGGTTATTGTCGACAAAGACAGGAGTGAGTATATTACACCGGCAACTTTCAATATCCCCGCAAAAACATACCATAGAATTGAGGCAGTTACCGATATTGTAATGGCCCTCTTTGAAGAATAGTTGCTATAGCGTCTACGACGGCCCTCTAATTTGGTAATATACGATCACAGTAAGCCCTTGGGTTTAGCGAAGATACGAGGAGTCAATAAGAGGTCCTCTTTGCTATGATAATAAGATGAAAATTATGACCTACAATTTGCTCAATGGTGCAGTTGATCAGTTTAATGAAGTTATCCAAGTAGTCAACACGGAGAAGCCGGACTTCCTAACTTTAAATGAAGCGAATGGATTTGATGTGGACAACAACAAAAGATTGCTAGAGTTTGCCAGCAAGACGCACTTCCCATACCATAGGCTCGCTATATGTGGAGACGGAGATAGCTATCACGTTGCAGTCTTCTCAAGGCTGCCGTTCAAATCAGTTAATACAATAAGTCCATTTGCCCGAGCAGCCATTGTGGCGATAGTTGACACCCCTACTGGGGAGATCGTTTTTATCGGAACGCACCTAACACCTTACACCGAAGACCTTCGCATTCCAGAAGCGAAAATGATCATTGAGACTCTGAAAAATTATCCAAAAAGTATAGTTATGGGAGATCTCAACTCATTATCACCGTCTGATGGCTACGACGAAGCAATGGTTAATGGGTTTAACGACATGCAGATTAAGAAATTTACGACGCAAGGCAAGCTTCGTTATGATGTGATGAATTTGTTTTTGGAAAACGGCTTCATAGATACGGCCGTTCTCTTTGGAAAGCAGAGAATTATCACTGCACCAACCTCACTTAACGAATATGAAGCCCATACAAATATGAGGCTCGACTATATACTTACTTCTGGGTCGCTGAAAGACAGAGTCAAAACGTACGATGTGATACAAAATGGGTTGACCGATAAATCGTCAGACCACTACCCGGTTGCAATAACTCTTGGGTAGTCACGCAAATTGGTTACTGCCACGTATACGATGGAGCTCCAATCGTAGTAATATGGAAGTCTTCTCACGAAGTCTTTTTGGCTTATCGGTCACTATCTAGAGTTTCTGCCAGGTTTGTAAAGAAATCTCTAGAGTATTCGTAATCATCCTTAGCTAACTCTCTGGCTGCGCCACTACTAATAGAGTCCCGCTATCGACCGTTGCGTCGCCACGTCTACGGGACCCGTAGAGGAATATAGACTTGGGGTGAAATTGTTCTAGGACTTTGAGCATAGTAGTTATCATGGGGCCAGAGTTCGCTACTGATAACCCATTACTTATTCTGCACAAACTCGACTTTGTTACCGTCTGGGTCTAGCACACTAAATTCAATAGCCCATTCTTCCTCGACTAGTTTTTTATAGATATTGAGCCCTTTTTCTTGCGCCTTCGCATACTCGGTTTTCGCATCTTCTACGGCGAGAATGAATGTCTGCGAGCCCGGTATTTCCCGTTTTTCTGTAGCCTTCTTAAGACCTAGTTTAATGCCGTTGTCGAACAGGAATGATGCGTATTTGTCTCCACTCCAATACTCAAGCTTCAGACCAATCTGATTTGTATAAAAGTCGAGTACGGCATCAATATCATTGGTATAAAAAACTACCGCATCAAGTATATTCATGCTACTACTATACCAAAGGTGCTTCTTCTAATTCCGACTCTTTATGCTTTTTACGTTTGGCCGTCAACCGCCACCTATACACCGAGCTTAGGAATACCACGAAAACGAGTAACCATAGAGCTGAATACGAGACCGTGAGCAAATTGTATTTCTGTAACGCCACCAATATGAGGGTCAGTTTGAGCATCAGTAAGTAGTAGCTGGGAAGCGACTCAGAGTATGGGTCGTTTCTCGTCTTTCTAAAAGTTGGCACGAACGAGATAATCTCAGCAGCCGTTACAACGGCGAGTGACAGAACGGGGCGATCATTAAATAGTACGTAAGCAGCAACACCAACGACAGTAATTGCAAGACAAACTTTGTCCATAAACACTACGTCCTTCGTACCAAACCTGAAGCAGTAGAACAATATCACACCGTCAACCGCTACTCCGAGGATGGTCGGTATGGCGCCGACTCCGGCTCCACCAATGAGCTGCAAATAGGCGACGATGGCGGTAACGAGGAAGATGCTAATCCACGTATACAAATGTGGCCTATTTTTACCTTTGAACATATCAATCAGGTAGGGGGCGTATGCAATAAGGGCTATGCCAGTAGCTATGATAGATGCGATGATTTTTATGATATGCAGCATCAGGCTCTAATCAGGTTTGTAAAGTTTTGCGGGCCTCCGGTTGATAATAATCTCACTCACCTCCATGTTCTTAGGCAGGCCGAGGATTTGTCTCATGAACACTGCAATATCTTCCGGATTCATCCAGTTTTCGGGGTCTGGTAGGTCTTGGCCATGTACCTTCTTAGCGATATCCGACTTGAACCCGCCAACACAGAAGCTGATAACTCGGTTAGTGGCTTTCAGTTCGACTTGCAGGTTCTGGCTAAAGCCACGCATCGCCCACTTAGAGGAACCGTATGCTGCTTGGTCAGGATAGGCTTTCAGGCCGACTGTTGAAGATACATTAACAATGTCTGTGCCATCTTGTTTTATGCGGTCAGTAAGACCTGACACAAGGAGAATCGGTCCCTTGATATTCACGCCGAAGACTCGGTCAAGTTCACCCTCGGTTACTTTATTAAGCGGCTCGAGGCTCATCACCCCGGCACAGTTCACTAATGCTTCGAGTGGCTCGTTTACGGCAAGTATTTTTTCGGTGGCTGACGCAACAGAAGTCGCATCTGTAAGGTCAGTTAAGAAGTTATCGGTTGCGTACTTGCTGTCACGGCGTGAAATATTCACGACTCGTTTACCAGCTTCTTTGTACAGTCTTGCTATTTGTAGCCCTAATCCGTCACTTGCGCCAGTTATTACAATCATGGTCATATGATACCACTAGCGAGACCCTACTCGTAGCCAGTTGCAATTTGTCAGGTGTAGATTCCAGTACCGTAGGGCAATGACCCTAACGAGACTCGAACGCCCATCTCAATCTGTTAGCACACGAAAATCTCAGTGTTTTGTTCGCAACTTGAACTGTTAGCGCCTCTTGAGAACGTTTTACGCCCCCTCCCCGTCATATTCAGGAAGAAGTACTATGGGGTTATTGTGAAATGGCGAGGGTAATAAGTTCTGGGTTTGCTCTACTTGTTCCGGAAATAATTCAGCCATACTGGCATTGACACCAGCGATTGCAACATCGTGCTCGGAAATAATTATGCAGGTTTGGTATCTAGCTTCCAATTCGATGTCAGATGTTTTCTATACCGCTTATGCTTTGGCTATGGAAAAGAGACGTTGCCCAAACTTTTTTGGAAGATTACAGGGGTCGGAACGTTGAAGCCGAAATGCAAGAAATACAACAGTTCCTGGATGAAGCGTGCTTACAGCAGATTGACAAATAGTATCATTTGTAATAAACTATAAGCATGAAGCCATTCGACTGGAACGAGCAAAAAAACAGTTTGCTCAAAGAGACCCGAGGCGTTGGTTTCGAGGAGATCGTAAACGCTATTGCCGAAAGCCGCGTACTTGATGTTATCCGACACCCCAATACCGACAGATACCCGACACAGCAACTGTATGTAGTCGAAGTCAATAACTATGCGTATACCGTCCCTTTTGTAGAGACAGAGGAAGTCTGCTTCTTAAGGACAATTTTTCCAAGGCGAAAGTATACGAAACAGTATTTGAGAAAGAAGGATTAATGATGCAATACTTTGACCCACAAGATTTAGATGACGAAGAGCGTGAGCTGTACGAGGCGGTTGAGGACGGCCAGTTTGTTAGCGTCCCGGATCTAGAGGCAGCAAAGGCGAAGGCTATCGCTTCAGCGAAAGCAACACTCAATAAGACCCGTAATATCAATATCCGTTTATCCGAGCGGGACCTTTATAAACTCAAGGCGAAGGCTGTTGAAGAAGGTATCCCTTACCAAACTCTGGCATCCTCGATTCTACATAAGGCAACTGCCAAGTAGCAAGGCATGTAAGTAAAAGGCCTACAGAGTCACCTGTGGGCCTTTTTGGTTCTCGTGGCTAGTGATAGAGGACTCGAACTTGCTCTAACGAGGTAGTGAAATACCGGCTTGGTTTGCGGCAGCTAAGAGCTCCGAATTCAGCTTTAAAAGTTTTTCCTCTACGCTAAGCTTCTGGAACTGCTTGTCGGGTGAAAGTCTATTTTGAAGACCCGAAATCATATCGTAAATTTCTTTAATGTCGTTTCGGAGGGCTTCAATCTCTCCGAAAACGGGGTGTAACTCATCTTTGACGGCTCCACGAACGCTTATGCTCAGCTCATCTTTAATGATTTCACGTATTGCCTGAAGGTCGTCAGTGGTTAAGCTCATATGTACATTCTAACATTTAGACAAAAGGGCTACATCTAAAGTAGTGTAATAAAAAAGTCTACAGCTCAATCTGCATACCTAGTAAAATTCTCGTGGCTAGGGCGGAGGGATTCGAACCCCCGATCACGGGACCAAAACCCGTTGCCTTACCGCTTGGCTACGCCCTAATAAATTAACAGGTAAATTTTACCGTATTGTACAGATTGAAACAACTGTTTCGCTGCTGTGCCGCCAACGTAGTTGCGTCAGTACAGTAATTACGGGTATTATATACGAAGTAATCATGACAAAAGAGGTGAAAAACCCGGCCGATTTTATTGAGCCGCTTTACATAAATGGTTTGAACGGGCGTATGCTTACTGCGCCCGCGACCAAAAAATACAAACGAGAGATTTTGCTAGTGTATGGACATCATGCGCTGCTCGAGCGATGGTGGGGATTGGTAGAGAACTTACAAGACTTCGGTACGGTCACCATGCCTGATCTGCCTGGACTTGGGGGTATGGACAGTTTCTACAAGATAGGTCAAGCACCTACGATAGATAATTACGCTGACTACATGGCGGCGTTTATAAAAATGCGGTATCGCAACCGTCGTGTGACCTTGGTGGGCATATCGTTTGGTTTTGTAATACTGACGCGTATGTTGCAGCGCTACCCTGAACTGTCTAAAAAGGTAGACTTAGTCGTTAGTATCGTCGGTTTTATGCACCGCGACGATTTCTTGTTCCCGCCCCGTACTCGTAAAATATATAGCCGCGTAACACGTATGTTTTCGATACCGCCTATACCGTTTTTGATTCGTTACTGCGCGTTAAATAGATATGTAATAAAAAACCTATACGTGCGCATGCCGGCAGGTCGTCGCCGGTTCCTTGAGATGATAGCTACTGATTTTGATGAGATGATGGATTTCGAGGTGCAGTTATGGCAGCGCAATGACGTTCGGACACATTGGCGTACGACAAGTGAATTCCTGGATATAGACAACTGTAAACAACCGATAGATTTGCCGGTTTGGCATATAGTATCAAAATCGGACCACTATTTTGATAACTATATGGTTGAGCAGCATATGCAGGTGGTGTATAGCAGCTATCACAAGTCGGTTATGAACTCACATGCCCACACGCCGAGCGTCTTAGGTACTAAGGAGGAGCTTGCTATTATGGTGCCGCCAGCACTGCGGCGTGTCCTGCGCAAGCGGTAGTGGATGCTATAATGGGATATAAGGTATGAAAATTGGATTAGTGTTGCCGTACAACATCACGAAGAGTGGTGGCGTACAAGAACAAGTCTTGGCGCAGCAGGCTGAGTTAACTCGGCGCGGACATGACGTGACTGTACTGACTCCGCAGCCCCGTGATCCGTATACTTCTGACGGCCGTAAGTTTATTTTTTTGGGCACAGCAACAGATCTGAAAACGCCGCTCAATACAGTTGCGCAAGTGAGTGCTAGTGTGCTGACGGACGAGATTGACAGCGTGCTTGAATATGAGCAGTTTGATGTACTGCATTTTCATGAACCATGGGTGCCGGTGCTAAGTCGCCAGATCTTAAGCCGCAGTAAGGCCATTAATGTCGCTACCTTCCATGCCAAATTACCTGAGACGATGGTGAGCCGCACGATGGCACGGGTTATTACGCCCTACACCAAACCACTACTACGACACATTGATGCATTTACTGCAGTATCTGAAGCAGCAGCGGAGTATCTGATGAGCCTTGCGGACGTGCCGGTAGAAATCATACCGAACGGCGTGGACATTGCTCGTTTTCGCAGGCCTGCAAGTTTAGCACAACAAAAGTCAAAACGCCAGAAGACGATTCTTTACATTGGTCGGCTTGAACATCGCAAGGGTTTAAAGTATCTACTGCGTGCCTATGCACAAGTGGAAGCAGATACGCCACAGGTATGTTTGGTCCTGGCCGGTGATGGACCGGACCGTGAAAAACTGGAGCTATATGCTAAAGATCTTGGTATACAGCGTGCTACGTTTTTGGGGTATGTTGACGATGTACATAAGCAAGAGCTGCTGCATACCGCCGACCTGTTCTGTTCTCCGGCAATCTTTGGTGAGAGCTTTGGCGTTGTACTGCTCGAAGCGATGGCAAGCGGGTTGGTGACGGTTGCCGGCGATAACCCAGGCTACCAGAGCGTTATGCAGGGCCTTGGCAGATTATCGCTCATTAATCCTAAAGATACGTCACTGTTTGCGCATCGTTTGCAGTTGCTACTCTTCGACGAAGATCTTCGCACGCTTTGGAAGAAATGGGCCAAGGACTACGTACGCCAATTTGACTATGCGAAGATCGTCGACCGCTACGAAGTATTGTACAAAGCCGCTATACGACAAAAGAAGAAGCAACAGTCATAGAGGAAGCATGAAGATAGGTCTGGTGCTTGACGACACCCTCGATACGCCAGACGGCGTGCAACAGTATGTGCTGCGCGTGGGGACGTGGTTTAGCAGCCAGGGTCATGAAGTGCATTATCTGGTTGGACAAACCAGCCGGAGTGATATACCGAACGTCCATAGTTTAAGTCGCAACCTGGGGGTGCGATTTAACGGCAACCGTATGTCTATGCCCTTGCCGGCCTCTCGCAAGCAATTGCGGCGGCTTTTAGCAGAAGTACAATTTGACGTCTTGCATGTGCAAATGCCATATAGCCCGTTTATGGCTGGGCGGTTACTCCGTTTAGCACCGGCTAGTACGGCGGTAGTCGGTACGTTCCATGTCTTGCCATATGACTGGTTTGTGCGGACCGCAAACCGTGCGCTGGCGCTCGCAAATAGCCGTACCGCCAAAAGGTTTGACGGCGTAATCGCTGGATCGCCGGCGGCGGCAGCGTTTGCGCGGAGCTGTTACGGGCTGCAATCGCGCGTTATCCCCCATCCGTTTAGCTACAAGACGTTTTTAGTCAATGCCCCCAAGAACTCAACACGCACCATCGTTTACATGGCGCGTCTGGTAGAGCGCAAGGGTGCTCAGTGGTTTTTAAGAGCCGTTGCTGAGCTTGCGCGACGCGGCGAGTTGCCTAGGGACGTTTCTATTATCATCGGGGGCAAAGGGCCATTGCGAGATAAACTTGAAGCGTACGTACGACGTACCGGGCTTTCTCAGCAGGTTACTTTTACTGGCTTTGTTCCAGAGGCAACCAAAGCTCAATTCCTAGCACAAGCCGATATAGCGGTATTCCCGAGTGTATCGGGAGAAAGCTTTGGTATTAGCATTATCGAAGCCCTAGCGGCCGTGCGTGGCGTAGTGCTGGCCGGGGACAACCCGGGATACCGGGCAGCAATGCCCACTACCAATCAGTTACTTGATCCTACCGATACAAGCCACTTTGCTATGGAATTGGCACGTTGGCTGGCTGACCCGGCAGCACGCCGCAAAGCTGCATCGGTTCAAAAGCAATATGCTGCACGTTTCGATGCGGATACGGTATGTGCGCAAGTTGCGGCAGTTTATGCGGAAGCTTTGCAAAGCCGACGGGAGTCATGAGATACTATTGGTATGGCACGCTCAAACGGTGATATACCAGAAGTTGAACTGACTGTTTCAAATCGTACTATTCTGCGGATTGTTGCCGCAGCTATCCTCGCAGTGATCTTCTTTGCCGCATTTAAGCGCAGTGCACATACACTGACTCTTATCGCAACGTCAATTTTTCTTGCACTTGCGTTGAATGCACCGGTACGGTTACTTGCAGAACGTCTTCCTGGCAAACGTCGCGGGAGTCGCGGGCTAGCGACCGGGCTGTCCATCGGTATTGTTGTCGTATTGCTGGGTGGGTTTCTAGCTTTAGTCGTGCCACCCCTAGTGCGACAGACGAATACGTTTATTGGACAAGTACCAAGCGTGCTTAATCAAGTGTATAACGACAATTCAGGCGTTGGCAGATTTATACGTGATCACCATTTGCAAGGCCAGGTGGACCGAGTCTCAAAGGATCTATCTAATCATGTCGGTAATATTACGGGATCAGCAGTTACAACTGTGTCACGCATTGGCAGTAGCCTGTTCTCCCTTTTGGTTGTTATAGCACTTACCGTTATGATGCTGGCGGAGGGCCCTCGTTGGCGGCAACTCTTTGAGCGACTTACACCGGCACAACATAGTACCCGCATGCGGCGTTTGGCTCAAGATATGAACAAGGTGATCCAAGGCTACGTCAACGGCCAAGTCCTGCTGGCAGCGATTGCGTCGGTATTGATTGTGCCCATGCTGTTCATATTGCATATACCCTATCCGTTAGCACTGATGGTTGTCATATTCATAGCGGGCCTTATACCCATGGTTGGCCATACCATTGGAGCCATTATTGTTACGATCGTAGCTCTATTCCATTCCTTACCAGCCGCGATTATTATATTGGCCTACTACATCTTGTACCAGCAGATTGAGAACTACGTGGTGCAGCCGCGTATACAAGCTAGCACCACGCACATGTCAGCCCTCTTAGTATTTGTGGCAGTTATTCTCGGTGCCAATTTTGGCGGTCTACTTGGTGCACTGGTTGCTATTCCGCTCGCAGGCTGTTTACGAGTACTCGTTATCGACTACATGGAAGAACGAAAGCTTCTCACCCGCACCGCTGCTGAAGCTGAGCGTGGCTTCGCCGATAATTAACGTCCTCCCGTTGCATGATACGGTCTACAAACGATACCATATAGCACCGTGCGGTGTGTCGCGTAATCCGATTCCCTGTGCTACTAGTTGTTCGCGCAATTCGTCGGCTTCTGCCCAGTCTTTATGGGTACGGCTAGCCTCACGTTTGGCAATGAGCGCTTTCTGGCTGCTCGCAATGTCTGGCTGCTCGCTGAGCTTTAGGCCGAGCATGCTATCCACGTCGCGTAACATGGCTTCGAACTTCGCCAGATGCTCTCTGGGTAGGAGTACCGCATCTACCTGGGTGAACACCCGACTTAAGAGCGCTAGAGCTTCGGGTGTATTGAGGTCGTCAGCGAGTGTGTCTTTGAGCTGCCCACCGACATCCGCTATAACAAATGGCGCTGTGTCGTCAGCGTGTGCTATCGTCTGCCAGCGCAGTGCTGCCATGGCGTACCAATTTTTAAGGCGGCTTTGGGCGGCCTCGAGTGATTGCCAACTGAATTTGCTCTGTGATCGATAATGGCTCTCGAGGACGTGTAAGCGAAATGCTTCAAGACTGATGCCGTGCTCAATGATTTCTTCGAGCGTAATGCCATTCTTAAGACTCTTCGATATCTTTTCGCCGTCAATCGTTATGTGGTTATTGTGCATCCAGTAGCGCGCAAATTGCTTGCCGGTTGCGGCTTCGCTCTGAGCAATTTCATTGGTATGATGCACGGGCAGATGGTCTATGCCACCGGCATGAATATCTAGAGTCTCGCCAAGGTATTTCATTGCCATGGCGCTACATTCGACGTGCCATCCAGGAAATCCTTTACCCCACGGGCTGTCCCACTCCATGTCACGCTGGTGGTCTTTCGGGCTAAACTTCCATAGTGCGAAGTCACTTAGGTTGCGTTTTTCGGCACTGAATTGGACTCGCTTTCCAGCTTCCTGTTCGTCGAGGTCAAGCCGAGCGAAGTCCGCGTACGACGGGAACCTAGAGGTGTCATAGTAGATTCCGTCACTCGTGGCGTACGTGTAACCTTTCGTTTCCAGTTTTTGAATAAGCGTGATTTGTTCAGCTATATGGTCGGTTGCTTTTGGCAGATAGTCTGGTTGGGTAATGTTAAGTCGCTGTAGACTCTGTGTAAAATATTCCGTGTAGAATGCAGCGACGTCCCAGGCGGTTTTACCTTCTCGGCGTGCACCCTTCTCGAGTTTGTCTTCACCCTCATCGGCGTCGCTCACTAGGTGGCCGACGTCGGTTATATTCATAACCCATTTGGGATTATATCCAGTAGCTTTTAGTGTGCGGATGAGGATGTCTTCACGGATATACGTAAACCAGTTGCCAACGTGTAAATAGTCATATACGGTCGGGCCACACGTATATACAGTCACCTCCGGTGGGTTATGTGGCTGTACGTCTTCGATGTTACGTGTTAGTGTGTTGTAGAGTTTCATCAGGTTGTTCCTGTTCAAGATTATTGAGAAGCTGTTCGGCGAACTCAATACACTCTGATTTTACTTCGTTGAATGGGCGGCCGTTCGTGACTTTAAAACCGGCGCTGTGCGGGTGCCCACCGCCGCCAAAATGCTCCGCTAGCTTAGCGGCTATAGGCGCGCTGTAATTGCAGCGCAGTTTGCCAGTGATTTTACCGTTGTCGTAGATTTTAAATACTATAGAGATTTCTACGTGTTCAACCTGAAGCGAGTCAAACTGCACAAGTACCGCAGGGTTATAGTGTGGGCTATGCTCATTAATCTCGGCTTGCGGGATAGCAACATGGGCAATGCGATTACCTGCGGAAAATTCCATCCGTTCAATGAGTTCGGCCTTGTAACGGAAAATACTTTCGGGCATGCGGCTGTATTCACGGCGAATTTCTTCAAGGAGCGGGCGGTTGGCACCCAGGTCCGTTAGGTCGGCCATAGCGCGGTAGGTACGTGCGGTAGTCTGGTCGTTCATAAGACCCTGCGTATCTCCTAGAATAGTACTCATGATGTGCGTGGCGGCGTCCTTGCTCACGCGCCACCCGTTTGTTCGCGCGAGCTCAAAAATGAGCTCGCCAGTCGAGGCATAAGCGCTATCTACTAATGAAACGGATGCGAAGTCCAACGGTTTTTCAACGACCGTATGATGATCAAGGATAATAGCAGGCTTGCTCCTGATGGCACCCCAATTGCCGCCTTTTTCGATCTGCTCGAACAATGTATAGGTACTAGCGTCTACGATTATACTCAGATCAAAAGTACTCGGTAACTCGTTACGTACGCGGTCCCATCCGGTAAGATATCGAAGGTATGTCGGCATATCGACGCCGCAGTACATGTACACGTCCTTACCGAGATCCCCGACTATGTGTTCCAATGCCAGGCTACTGCCTAAACTGTCCGCATCCGGGTTGTCGGCCTGAATGACTAGAATTTTTTGTGCTTGTCCCACCAGTTGTGTAATCTGTTCTTGCATATTGATTACCATTGTAACAGTTTTATAACGTAACAGTCTCTGGTAAGCTGATGGTATGGACAAAATACCATATGATCAATTTGTAGACATGCTTGCTGCAGCCCGTACTAAGGTAGAGCCAGGTACGCAGTGGCATCACTATAAAGGTGGAGAGTATACCGTAAAGGATATTGTCCTATTGGAAGAGACGATGAGTCTCGCAGTTGTGTATACACCTGCTGCGCATCCCACTGTAGCATTTGTGCGGCCGTTGACTAGTTGGCTTGAAGAGGTGGAGTTTAATGGTCGCGTACAGCCCCGTTTTGTCCAAGCCGTATCATCTGAGCCTGCTCTCCGCGATTAACGGTCTATCTGTTGCTGCTGGCAGGCTATATAGTCTGCCGTCCTTCAAGGGCACGACTCAAGGTAATTTGATCGGCATATTCTAGGTCAACGCCTATCGGTAGGCCGCGGGCCAAGCGTGTTATTTTGATCTTGCGATCACCTACTTGCTGCTGGATGTATAGCGCGGTAGATTCTCCCTCTACACTTGCGTTAGTTGCCAGAATGATCTCGTCGACGCTATCCTCGTCTATTCGTGCTATGAGCTCTCGAATGTGCAATTGCTCCGGGCCGACACCGTCTATAGGGCTGACCAAGCCGCCCAGTACATGGTATGTGCCATGAAAACTGTTGGTTTTCTCTAGGGACACGATGTCAAGCGGTTCGGCAACAACGGCTACCAGCTTCCGATCACGACGCGGGTCGCTGTAAAGCGGCGAGATATCTTCATCACTACTAATCAGTGCAAACGTTTTGGGGCAGTACCGTATGCCGGGATGTAGCCCAGTCAAGGATTGGGCAAGCTGCTCTGCTTTGGCTGGCTCACGTCGCACCAAGTAATACGCATACCGTTCGGCAGTACGTGGGCCAACGCCCGGCAGATTGCCGAGGGCATCGATCAGTTTTATGAGAGCTGGCGGTAGTATCTGCATATAGTACGAGATGCATCTGCTGCGTAGGCGTTAACACATGCAGTCTAATGATCCCCTGTTTTCAACGCTTTGTCAGTGGCTATTTATAACCCTAGATCTCCCAGAGCACCCATCATAGGCTGCATTTTCTCAGCCGCAACTTTTTGACTCTGTTGGATGGCGTCCTTAACGGCGTCTTCAATCCAGCGCTCAAGCTGAGCGATGTCATCAAGATCTACGGCTTTAGGGTCGATGTGAACCTTTTTAATCTTTTGCTCACCGGTGATTTCAACGCGTACAGCACCATCGCCTTGTTCCACGCTTATTACCTGTTTTTCCAATTCCTTCTGGATTTTTTTGACTTTTAGTAACATCTTAGCCTGGTCGAAACGGCTCATGTGGTACTCCTTTGCTTATTAGCTAGTCTGGATTTTTGGTCGGAAATATGACGTATGTGCTCATACCTCTGCATACTGTCCAACCACTAAATCATCTCTAGTATTGTACCAGATAATTTACCTGAAAGTGTATGGGCACATCGGATAAAGCCGGGGGATATGCTATCTCTTAGACGCTGTTTCTACGCCTGCCTACTGTCGTATTGCCGTAGATATCGCTACGGCCTCTTTAGGTCGAACGTTTGTAGCGTTGCTACGCTGTGCGGCCATGCTACGAAATAGGTACGTATTTGGTAAACTACAGAGAAGAATAGCATGATGCAAATAACAGCTATACCGACAAATTTTGCGATAGGGTTGCGCGGGAACACCGTTAGCCACTGACTGGTTAGTTCCCGGAGTCCGTGTATGACAAACAAGTACACAATTGGGATGAAACAGGCGAATGTAACTTCACCACCCAGGCTAATAAGTACGAGGCTCAAAACAGCCATGCTGGTGAGGAACAGCGCACGTGTTGAAATGCCGGTATGCCAGTAGCTGTAGAGGCCCAGCGCGCCAAGAACTAGCTCGGTGACGGTAAATAGTGGCGCTTTGACGAGCCATAGTAGTGATGATGTGTAGTCGTGTGTAGTCACTGCAAATAACGCTGCGTGTACGTTATGGACAGTATGCAAGGCAGCGCTAAGGTTCTGTGGCAAACCACCTATTACAAACAAGAGATGAGGGTGTCGTATGACGGCAATGATTAGTGGTGTAATCAGCAGCAGAAATAAGGCTGCCCAGCCGATAGTATGCTTAACTTGCGTATGTCTCCACCGGTTGCGAGCATATTTAAATAGTATGAGCGTTCCGACAATCTCGAACCACACCATGCCAGGCACGTACCAGAGTAGCGCTAGTATAGCTGCCAGCCAGTATCCAATGAATCTGTGTGAATGCTGCTCCCGGTGGTACCAGACCATACAGGCTATAAGCGCGAGAGTTGACATCTGCAGCACCTGGCCGGTCCCTAATCGTGCGAAGTGCAAGAATCCTGAGGAGGTGGCGAACAATAGCGTGCCTAAAAACGCGACGCGAAAACTGTACCACTGTCGGATGATGGCAAAAAACAATAATGTGAGGCCAACCCCAAAGCTAGCTGCCACCAAACGTGTGACGATTGCGTTGTGGTGGAGTACGGCTGTAAAAAGCCAGACTACTAAGGTGTACGGGGCATTTATGGGGTTGGCGGCAATATGGTGCCAATTAGATGCTTGTGTGTACGTCGCTAGTTCGGCGCTGCTGTAGCCGGGCAATAGTGTGCTGAGCCGGCCAAAATACAACAAGTATATGACAACCGTTAAGCTGGCAATCAGTAGCGTTGTTCGCCAAGACCGAAAGAAAATTTTTTTTGTCGTATCCATAAACTGCTCGCTTTAGTATATACCATTCAGCATCTGTTTTCGCGGTCTCCTCGCATGGTATGTATGACGGTCATGGAAGTAGGCGGTATGCTGTAACGGTCGACTGCACCGTTTATCCAAATGGATCGCTAGCATGATGGGAGTCGAGCGAGCGGAAGCGCTGTTTTTCACGGTCAAAATACAGCTCTATATTGCGTAATGCGCCGTTACGGTGTTTCTTGATGAGGATGTCAGTAATATTCTGGCGTTCGGTCTCGGGGTTGTAATAATCTTCTCGGTAAATGAAGGCAACAATGTCGGCGTCTTGTTCAATTGAGCCGGACTCACGCAGATCGGCTAGTTGTGGAATTTGTGGGCTACGGTTTTCCACGGAACGACTGAGCTGGCTAAGTGCGATGAGCGGTACGTTAAGCTCGCGGGCAACCCCTTTTAGCCCACGTGATATCTCGGCAATTTCCTGTACGCGGTTGCCGTCACCGCCAAATCGGCTGCCGCCGCTCATGAGCTGCAGGTAGTCTACTATGATTAATCCTGGAGCCCGCACATGGGCTTCGCGGCGAGCTTTGGTGCGCAAGTCGCTGAGCGTAATACCCGGGGTATCGTCTATATAGATCGGTGCTTCACCTAGCACACCCATAGCATCGGCGAGCTTTTCGAAGTCGTTGTCTGTCAGGTTACCAGTGCGTAGTGCCCAGGCGTCGACACCTGATTGCATAGATAGTAGGCGGTCAACTAGCTGCTCCTTGCTCATCTCGAGGCTGAATATGAGCACCGGCTCTTTGCTGTCTACGGCAATATTATGTGCCAAATTAAGTACAAACGCTGTTTTACCCATAGACGGACGGGCAGCTAAGACGAATAAGTCGGATCGTTGGAGCCCGGCCAACGTCTCGTCGATGTCCCGATAACCGGTAGGAATGCCGCGGATTTTTTTCTTATCTTTGTGTAGGTCGTCGAGTCGCTCAAAGCTGGCGGTCAGAATCTCATCGATACCGACTACGGTTTGTTTGACATGCTGCTGGCTGACAGTAAAAAGACGTGTCTCAGCCTCCTCTATAAGCTCCTTAAGCGGCCTTGATTCATCTTGACTAAGATCGGTCATCTCCGCACCTACCTGGATAAGCCGTCGGCGTAGGGCTTTTTGGGCCACGATGTCTGCATATTGCTCAACATGCGAGGCGGTCGGTACAAAATTGGTGAGCTCAGTTAAGTACGCCGGGCCTCCTACCGTGTCCAAGAATCCAGCGCCTTTCAACTGGTCGGCTAATGTCAGGACATCTATAGAGGCGCGTCGTTCGTAGAGCGCGAGTAGCGCTTCGTATATACGGGCATGACGCGGGTCGTAGAAATCATCAGTCGTTATTCCGTCGGCAATTTTGACAATGGCGTCAGTATCGATGAGTATCGCCCCAAGCAAACTTGCTTCGGCGTCAATGTTTTGCGGTGGAGCCTGCGTGGGCAGCGTTGCCATACTTGTGTTCCCTTCTCATGATTCTATGGTAGCAGTTCGGCGCTGCCGAAGATATTACTTATGGTTGTTACGTCAGGCTTATCTGCTATGGCTTCGGATGAATCTGCGAGTACGCAGATGATTTCGATTGGTTTGCTACTCAGTCGCTCAACTGTATCCGTAAAGATCTGTCGATTTTTAGCTTCATTCATTCGTTTCTGATGAAAGGCAAATTTGAAGGCTAAGGTTAGCCGTACGCCATCAAATGTCGGTTGAGCCATTCGGGCGATGCCATACAGGGTATTGTGTTGTTTCTTGATGGCTTCAAGCGTTTGGTTCCAGAGCTCAGTGACATCCTCGGCCTGGATAGGTCCATTTGTTGTTGCAGCGTCTGTTTCAGCTGGCTGTTTTGGCGAGTCTTTTGGGATATCTTTCTCTGACGCTACATCAGGGAGTGGATCAGCTGGCTCCTCTGAAGTCGGTACTGTTTTTGTCTGCGGAGCTTTGGCATGCGTGTGTACTGTTTGCGGGCTCGGTTGTTGCGCTGGAGTTGAGACGACGCTCTGTGTTTGGGGCGCCGCGACTGGCTTGGAAGCCGTCTGTGACGGCAGCGCTATTTGCAAGAGAACGAGTTCGAGGAGCTGCTTTGGGCTGCGGGCAGCCGATATATCGAGCAGTCTTTGTAATAATTGCAGAGCGTTTTGTGGGTCAGCTGCCGTGCCATCCAGGACCTCTTGCCGTATGCGGTCTCCTAGTTGACGGGCTATGACTCCCGGCTCAAAACCAAGCGCATATAATTCCGTAAGTGTTGTTACGATAGTTGCACTGTCGCCTGACGCCATAGCGCCCGCAAGCCGCGTTAGGTACTCGCCGGGAGCCAGGCCTAGTAGCTGCTCTATATCAACTCGTGTAATGTGATCGGCGGCAGAGCTGGCTTGATCAAGCAAACTAATACTATCGCGGAAACAGCCTTCGCCGTGTGCGGCAATGAGTTCAAGCGCATCGTCGTCAATTTTTAGTTTTTCTGCTTTTGCAATGTCTCCCAGATGAGCTACGACCTTGTCGAGGGCTACGGGGCGTAACGTGTACCGTTGCGTGCGGCTGACGATAGTACCGGGCAGTTTATGGGGTTCGGTTGTCGCTAGTATAAAGACAACATGTTCTGGAGGTTCCTCAAGCGTTTTCAGCAATGCGTTGAACGCTTCCTTTGTGAGCATGTGTACCTCATCTATGATGTAGACTTTATACTTAGCTTCGGCCGGCGCAGTGTGAACACGATCGCGTATATCACGAATTTCGTCAATACGCCGGTTGCTGGCGGCATCAATCTCAATAATGTCCAAGTGCGGTTCGTTGGTGTACGGCAGGCTATTGATCTCGTGAGCTAATATACGGGCTATAGAGGTCTTACCGGTTCCCCGCGGTCCACTTAAGAGGTACGCATGGCTCATGCGGTCTGTCTTAAGCGCATTTGCTAGTGTTGTTGTAACGTGTTCTTGGCCGATTACTCCAGCCAGCGATGTAGGCCGGTATTTCCGGTAGAGTACTTCCCCCATGATGATTGTATTATACCCGTCTCATGCTTTGGCGTCTGCTGTAGAAATACCTACGCAACACAACACACCGTGGAACTGTTATAGAAGTACAATGCTTGATTGTGCTACTAACGAATACCGCTATTTGCAGTAAGCTGTAAGTTTAGCGTCTGGCCAATTTCGTCAAATGACCATGATTGCCCGCTGACGCCAACGGATGGGTCAAGCGTTAGTGTGTAGTGGTCGACCGGCAGGTGTAATGTAAATTGGCCCTTGCTGTTTGTTGTCGTAGTCGTGTAGGGTTTTGTTGTACACGGCACTGAGCTGCAGTTCTTGTATACGTCTACGGTGTGGTTAGTAATTGGCGCGCTGCATGACATAGAGGGGCTGCATACCGGCTGGCTTGGATATTCACTAAAGGTACCAGTGACCAAGTACGTTGCGGTAGTCGTGGTGGTTGTTGTTGAACCACTTGAAGTGGGCGGGCCTACCCTACTTGGCGTTGAAGAGCTTGTGCTGATGGAAGTACTAGAAGTATTTTGGTTAGTCGTGTTTGTTGAAGCCGGTGCGGTTGAAGATGTACTCGAGCTCGATCCAGAAGTTGAACCTGAACCGCTAGACGTGGTCGAGCTACTGACTTTAAGTGTAGCTCCACCCGTTGTAGTAGCATGGATTGCGGCTAACGTTTTCTGGGCGTCTTGTGCGCTTTGCGTGTTTTTATTCTTGAGTGTCTGAGCATTTGTTGCAGCATCAGCTACTGGTTTACCCTTGTGCAGAGTGGCTATTTTATAACCAACGCCGCCGATTACTGCCACGACGATAACTAGGATTACAATTGCATGGAGACTGACAAAACCGTATGATGAATTCTTCTTAGGCATACTAGGCTGATCCTTATTTACTGAAGTATACCTACCAATATACAAAAAACCATAAGCTCTTTCAACAGCTGGTGCCGTACTGCTTCGTGTGCCTGGCGGCTGAGAAGAACTATTACGGTTACGTCAGCTAACCAACGTACGTGCGTAGAGCGGTTAGCGCGCGGGACCAGGCATCGGTTGCGGCGGCTTGGCTGTATGCAAATTTATTGGTGTCGTTGAAGAACGCGTGTCCGGCGTTGGGGTATGTTTTTGCTTCAAAATCGACTCCTGCTGAGTTCATTTTCTGCGTGAGTTCTGGTAGATCCTGTATAAGTTGCGCGTCATTTTCCCCGTAGAATGCGCGTACTGGGCATGCGATAGCCGACAACTCATCGGTCGTGTAGTCGGCATGCCCATAGAATGGTATGGCTAGCTTTAGCCGTGGCTCTTTGACTGCGATACCGAAGCTATATGTACCGCCAAAGCAAAATCCCATGGCTGCAACCTTTTGCTGAGCGTCTGGTAACGCGTAGAGATAGTCGAAGCAGGCCTGCAATTTACCAAGCGTAGCGACGCCAAACTCCGGATTATGCATTGGCGTCATGAGTTCCCGTAAGCGGGGCTGTGCCGCATTTCGTTTTTCGGGATTGAACAGGTCTTCCTGTAAAGCGCCAGCTGCGGTAATGTCAATAGTGTCGCTCAGTAGATCTGGTGCGATTGCGATGTACCCTTCACGGGCTACGCGGTCCGCGACGTCTTTCGTGTGTGCAACGAGCCCCCATACCTCGTGGATAACTATGACGGCACCCCGGCATGTATCTTTCGGGCGTGCCTCATACGCTTGTACGCTTTGTTTGCTGGCGGGTATATTAATCATGCTCATACATACAGTATAGAGCATATTGCTAGACAGCGGTCATTGTTTGCCTGAGCAATGAACGGTGGCATTATCCTCTGCGATTTAGATTTCGGTAGTGTGTTCGTTCGTACCAGCCGATACAAAAGGGTCTACAATGCAGCTTCGAGAGCAGCCCACTCGGCTTGTGAATCATCCTCTGGGACATTTACACTTACCTGATCGCCAGGCTTTGCCTTGAAGTATGTAACACTGGCAAGCAGTACACGGAAATTTCTACTTCCAACAGTAACGAAGTAATGGCCACCTTCCAGTTTAAGTGTGCCTACGACTTGCTTCCGCGGGATAGGGCCGATCTGTTTGTATAAGAACGCTCCATCATCGGCAATGGTAAGCTTAAGGATGTCGCCCTGTACTAACTTTGACTTACTTGCGTAATTAGCAGGCACGGGGTATGTTTTACCATCGCTACCGACCATGTTTTGACCATCGAACACGCCCTCGATAACTTTACCAAGTATATCTTCACTAACCTTGGCTTGAACTTTTTCGTCATCACCTACAAGGCTAATTAATAGTTCGTTGGCGGCAGCTAAGTTGGTCTCTGCCTCTTGTATGAGCGCCCGCAACCGTTTAACCTGTTTTTCTGGTACATCTGCCATATTGTTTCTCGTTTCTATCTCACCTCAGTGTTTATCTAAATACGTCTCCACACCTTACCCTAACCGTAACACAACTGATTTTGCAAGTCAAAGGGTTGATTCACGATAAAATAAACTGTGGATAACTAACGGGACTGTACCTGAAATGTACAGGATCGTCTCTTTATGATAATGCGTAGTACGCCGTTGGCCTGCGCTAATTAGTGCCGGGCTGCTAGATGTAATGCATCCGCTGTTTATTTGTTACGTCGGAAAATATTACCGCAGTGATAGCATAATGGCATCTGGAACGATCTGGTCTTACTACGCGTACAGCTATTGCAATGAGTGCAATAGCTGTACCGTGTAGCATAAAACGCTTAAGATGAATCTACTAAACTAGTTCAACTGTTGCGCCAGCGTCTTCGAGGGCTTTCTTTGCCTTCTCAGCGTCTTCCTTGGCAGCCTTTTCAAGTACAGCCTTTGGAGCACCGTCGACTACAGCTTTAGCTTCGCCGAGACCGAGACCGGTCAATTCTTTCACAGCTTTGATGACTGCAACCTTTTGAGCGCCTGCATCTTTGAGCATAACATCGTATTCGCTCTTACCTTCGTCAGCTGCGGCAGCTTCGCCGCCAGCGGCAGGACCGGCTACGGCAACAGCAGCAGCGGCTGGCTCAATGCCGTACTCGTCTTTGAGGACGTTCTTTAGTTCATTGACTTCAAGTACAGTGAGCTTAGTTAGCTCTTCTGCAAGTTTCTTTACATCAGCCATTAGAATTTCTCCTTCGTGTAATGGGTAATAATTAGAGGTCGATATTGATATTGACCTGTTAAAAATGCCTATATTAGGCTGTAGCTTTTGCCTCTATGCCGTCAAGTAAGCTGTGCAAGTTGCCGGATAGACCACTGACAACATCATTGACCGGAGACAACAATGTTGCAACAACTTGAGCGACGAGCTCGTTCTTGCTCGGCAGATCAGCCAAAGCTTTGACATTTGCACTGTCTATGAATTTGCCTTCGCCAGTTAGGGCGCCTACAAATTCTAGCGTTGGATTCTTTTTAGCGAATTGGTTCAAGATCTGAGCCGGCGCAACTTCATCGTCAGCATTGAAAGCGTAGAGAAGCATACCTTGCAAGGCGCTTGTGTCAGTGTCTTTGAACGTATCACTTGTCTGCATCGCCTTGACAACCAGTCGGTTTTTAACAACTTTTACCTGGGTGCCATTGTCACGAGCCTCACGACGTAGGGTCTGTAAAGCTTTTACGGTTGTCCCTTGATATTGGGCAATAACCGTCATTTTAGAAGACTGCAGCAGGTCTGAAACCTCGGCTACAACGTCGTTCTTCTGAGTTTTGCTTAGTGCCACTTGGAACTCCTTTGGAGTTTACATTTTCGATTAGCGTATATTGATTTCTTAATTAATTTAGAAATAATATCGCCGTTCACAAAATACCGACCAATTTTGTGACTTGTTACAAAGAAAAAAGCTTTCGAGTTACCGAAAGCTTTTTACATAGTGCTCGCAAACAAAAAAAGTTTCGCTAGCCTCGGTGGCATTCTTAAAACCATCTCACATACGTTTTGATAGTTCGCCACTGTCTTTGGTAACTAGGAAGTAGTATAACAAACAGGGGTTGTGCCGTCAACGCTTATGTGACGAGGTTGCATTGACGGCAAAAGACTGCGTTTCATGCAAAAAACGATGCATGGTTCGTAGGTAGTTTTCAAATGCTACAACAGGAATATATTCATTGTCTCCGTGTGCGTTTTCGCCGGCGATGCCAAATTCACAGGCCTCACCTCCGACGGCATTGTAGAAACGACCGTCACTGATGCCGTGCCGTCTAACATATCTGAATGATGCATTTTCCGTTGCGCTGGCGACAGATTTGAGGGTCGTAAGAAAGCGGTTGTCTGGATTGGCGTATGTCGGGAGGATAAAATCGAGTACATGCACATCTGCTTGTGTATCGATCTCATGAATAAAATTAGTAAATGTCCGTTCTGATGCAAAATTTGGATCCCCTTTAACATACCGCGCCACAAGCTTAATAGTGGAGCGATCGGGTAGTTTGCTGGGTGCGCCGCTATCCGCCATGGCACTGGTGACGCTAATAGTTGTCTTGTCTGTTTCCTGGTGTGGAATTGGGTAGTGTTTGTGCAATGTTTGTACGAAATTGGCGAGCTTCACGATAGCGTCGTCACCCTTCCAGGGGTACGCACTGTGCGCTGATACTCCAGAGAAACTAACGTCTGCTATGACTACTCCCTTTGATTCATTCGCAATTTCATAACTCGTAGTTGCTCTGCCTGACTCACCGCATATTACCAGATCACCATGAACGCCCTGTTGTATCTGATATTGTGTGCCGTCCCGCCCTGCACTTTCTTCATCACTGACAATCTGAAGTCCAAGCGTATACGGCACACTATCAACGAACTCACAAAAAACATCTGCCAAGATTACGCAAGCGGCCTTCATATCGTAGACGCCTCTTCCATAGAGTTTGCCATCGCGGATGACCGGCTTATACTGTTCAGGCTTACCTGGTACGACGTCAACATGTCCATTCAGGATTAGGTCAAACTTGTCAGGGCGTTTGTTGCCCCGATATGCTAAAAAGCTTGGCTTTCCGCCACTTTCGAATTGTTCGATGCAGATATTCTGCTTACGAGTACGTACTAAAGAAAGCACATACTCGCATGCTGCTTGCAATCCTGCGGGGTTATGAGCGGTCGACTCAATTGCTACGAGGTCTTTAGTAGCCTGCAATAAGTGATCTATTCGAGACAGTTCCATGATTATCCTTAAAAAACTTCCAATTCAGATTAATGGGGTCATCTTACTTTTCCTGGGGAGTGTTGTCAGTAAAATGGGGTTCAGCTGCGTGCCCCGCCAGTAGTGGTTACTTTTGCCGCATCGCCGCTATAGAGTACTAGCGCATTGGTATTATTCACTTGATGACTTGAGCGAATCTGTTGCTAGCGATCCTAGTAATTCAACGGTCGTTGGTGAGGGGGGGCATTGGCTATCTTTGTAAGATTCATTGCCCAGACCCGGTCCCGACACCACCGTGACTCCGTTAGCAGGTTGTATAGTTATTAATTCGTGATTCGCCATTTCTTTCTCCGGTTCTTAAATAAAGTAGGCCTATCATTGAAGCCTACTTGGTGTCAGGACTGCGCTTGGCGAGTTATGCTCGCGAGGCTTCAACCAAAGTGAAGCACAGCCCGTTATGGCTGAGGAGGATAAAATACTGCTTCACTAGGTTGATCATCAGTGTGATATGTTACTTGGTTGGTTTTGTCTTGTCAAGTTGTCGTAGCTTGTACTCCGTATACCGCTCTGCAGCTAGGCGACTGAGCTTAGGGCTCTCACCTTGGTTTACGAACTTCATGGCTTCAGCGAGCATAGGGTGTACTTCAGCGACTTTCTCGTGCATTTGCAGTACGAGCTTCCGGTAGCCGGGATGACCTTGCGGGCTTGTGCGCAACTCGTGTAGGTGGAATGCCTCGCGGGCGTTGTAGGTAATTTTCCAACGCATTTTATGGCCTAGTAGCGTAGCGTATTGAGCTTCTAGTTGGTGCCCGCCAGCTTGCAGCGCGCTATACAGTTGCAGACTTGCGTCAAAGCACTGTTCGAATGCGTCGGTCAGCCCAGCATCCTCGACCAGCGTAGGCACGTCGTAACCGTAGCGGGGGCTCAGGGCTTGCCACTCAAGATCATTAACCATTCGATGTCGCTGTAGGTCGCGGAAGATGCCATAGTCGCACACTAGGTCGAAGCTATAATTAACTTTTTCTAGAGCACGTCCCGGCCGATGGCGCCGATTCAAGCGCTCCCCCATGTAACTCGTGAAGACGTCTATTTTGCGTTGGTATGGCCAGGTAGCAACTTCTTTACGCAAGTCTTTGAGTGATAGGTCGCTGTGCTCGTATAGCATGTCCGCCACGATGTCGAGCTCATTAGGCGGGTTGTAATCGACTAAAGTTACCGGTGCCGTCTCGGCAGTGTGGTTCGGTGGTAGATACTCATGAGCGAGTTTCTTGACGGCTTGGAAGGTATTAGCGCGGTACGCTATCGTGGCACCGCCACGATCAGGCTTATCGGCCCGTTCCAGGAATACTGACGCTACCTTGCGTGCCTCACCAAGGATCTGTTGACCGGTGGTTCGCGCTTCTGGCAGCTCATCGCTGAGCAAGTGCATGATTAGGCTCTCAAGTGCTTGGCCTGAGGCGTATATGCCTACGGTTGATTTGGTAGCTACAGGTAACAGCGGTCGGATAGCGTCACAGGCCTGGGCTTTGGTGGCTCGACGCCAAGCAGCATCCTGTTTAGATTTTGGCGTGTTTGTTGTGGTACGGACGTATTGTGTGAGATCGCTGACTAGCTTTGAGTAGCTGTCAAAAATCTGATCCATGGTACGGACGTATTGGGTAAGCAGCTTACCTTTTAAGCTACCCGGTGTGTAGTAGCGATATCGACCAGTTGCGTCTTTTTGGTCGAAATAGATATACCTGGTAGATTGCTCTAGATACGCCGCAAGTCTACCCCATTCCAGTTTTTTTGTGAGTAGGTTACTGGCATTCTCGACAACAATGTATTGTCCGGCCAATTGCTGTACTGAGTCGTCGCCGTATGCGGTAATGACGCGGTGTAACAATTGTTCATTTTTTTCAACTTTACCTATAAATTCATCAAGTAAGGTGGCTCGCAGGTCATCACTACGTCGAGATAAACGCGCCATAGCGGCAGCTATTGTAATGGGTGATAGCTTATCGGTGAACCCGTACACGTCGCCCGTTGTATTGGTGACGAACTGGGCAAGCTCTTCCCTGCCTGCTGCGGTGACGGTCGTAGCGCCGTCTTGCCGCTTTTTGGTCCAGGGTTCTGTGGTTCTATCTGATGTGCTAGCCGACTTCTCTCCACCCGGTGTAGCTGGATCGTCTGTTGGTTGCCGATCGCTAGAACGTACACTGTTTGGTTGTTGCTGTGCGTCTGAGTTGTCGGTTTGCGTATTGGACGGCTTGGCAGGTGTTACCTTGGTCGGCGGGTTGGCAGCAAGTACTTCAGCGACTGACTGCACCTTTGACGGTTCAGCACTGTCAGGACGAAGTGTGAGCGTGTTTGCGACATGCTGCCAAATGTGTCTGAACACCGTTCCAACGTCCTCGGTGGCATATATAACTGGTAAGTTGCGCTGTTTGGCTTCCCATAAGTACCCAGCGCGCACTCGTTCTAAGAATGACTCATCCAAACTATCAAATCGTTCACTGGCATAGCGATCTTTGGTACGTTCGCGTAACGTCGATACCGGTGCGTCCAGTACCAGCATAAGATCGGGTTGCATATCGCCTACGGCAAAGTTAATGATGTCGTTTATCTTGTCATAATCTTTGACATCACCTCGTCCGTAGTACTGAATGGCAAGTGTCGTTAAATAGCTGCGGTCCACTAAGCATGTAACACCATTCTCTGTCATCTGGCGTATGACTTGTAGTGATTGCGAGCGTGCAGCGTTATAAAGCAAGACTTCAGTGCGCGTGGTCATTGGATAACGTGGATCTTGGGTTAGGTGGTGGATGGCGCGGGCAGTCAAATCGTTTTGGCTGTCGGGCTCGTGCATGATTTTAACGGGTATATGTGCGGCTTGCAGCTGCTCGGCAACAAGGTGCACCATGGTAGACTTGCCGACGCCTTGAGCTCCTTCGATGACTATGTATTTACCGTTACTCATAACTCATCCCTTCGATCTTTTGCGGCAATGTACGGTGATCTTTCCATGCTTGCGGGAGCATGAGACTAGGCGACCATGATTTGATAAGCATATCAAGATCTGTTCCCGCCTGGTACTTGCCGCTAAACCCATTATCCCGGCCGGCACCGTACGTGTCCTCTACTGGTCCGGTTTCGTGGAAAATGATTTGCGCGATACGTTCGCCTACTGGAAGCACTACTGTTTCGCGGTTGTTTAGATTGTAGATTTCTAATGTCAAGCGGTTGATACATCCTGGGTCTATCCATCCAGTGTCGAAGCAAACAGCAACGCCGTTTCGTCCCCAGCTGCTACGACTGCGTACTTCGCAGGCGCCCGGTGGTTTTATGCCAAAGAATTCGTGCGTGTGTGCAAGAATACGCTCACCGGGTTTGAGTGCAATGACTGGGTGGTTGTCCGGGATACCAACAATAGGCTTAAAGCCGTTTAGTGCACACCATTTAGCATGAGGCATTGCCTTGTATGGCCCATCAAAGTGTCGTTCAACATTTTCACGGTCAAATGGATTGTAGACAGCTCGCTCAGTTGTCGTCTCGATGCGGTAGTAGTAATAACCAAGTGTAACGTCAAGGGACGCATTAGCGACGTGCTGGGGAGTAAGTGGGTGGCATACAATATGGTTTTCTGCTATAAACTGCCGAATTTGAGTATTGCTGAGTACGCTCATGCTGACACTGCACCTCCTTTTATTGCGTCCCCACCGTCTATTATTTTGACAATATTATTTCCGTAACACAAATGTAGAAAATACACCGATAGATGTATGCAGTATCATACCGCATACCTGTGCAATGTGCTGTTTTATTTTGCAGTCCAATATGACGTAGCTATAGCTAGTGCCTAGCTACTGGATCGGTAATACGTTAGGCTGTTTTTAATTTTGCATATGCAACACAAGCAACACCCGCGATAATAAAGACGATGCCTGCGGCTTGGATTCCAGAAACCTTTTCTTTCAGCGCCAGCCATCCAAATAGACTGCTCAGTGCAATTGCTCCGCCATAGACGACAGGGATAACATATGCCAAGTTGCCGCCCCGGTTGAACACGCGGGCTAGTATGACTGAAAATAAGAAAATACCGATGCCGGCCAGCCCTGCAAAAAAGATTCCGCTTGCCGTAGTTTTGCCCTTAGTTCTTGACATGATATATACAGCAAATGGGATCACAGTACCAATACCGTTGTAGAGTATGGCTGCTAGCCAGTTGTCTACTTTGCCACCGGCCAGCCCTGCAAATATTGCAAATAATGTGTAAAACAAAGTACAGAGCAGGATTAAGACTATAAGCGGCATAACGTTAGCAATTGTATGCAGTGTGCCGAGAGAAAGCAATAGCAGTGTTTTTTTTGGGGGTATTTTGCTGTGTGAAAGACTTCCGCCTTGTTGTATAGTCTGTAAGCTCGTAGCTTTTTGCACGCAACAATGAGGCCGTTCAACTGCGCGGTCTCATATATCAATGAACGCTAGTTGACAGTATAATGCAGGAGTATATTGTTAGGGCCGAGCGGCTTACTATCGTGCAGTGTAATCTTATTTGTGAGTGGTTCGTTGAACAGTGGGACCCCTCTGCCAAATAGTGTTGCTTGCATATCTATGTATAATTCGTTTACGAGGTTAGTGCGCATGAATGCGGTATAAATTTGTGAGCCGCCACATACTGCTAGCGTCTTCACTCCTTCGCTCTCAAGTTGCTTGACGAGCGTTGCGGGATCTTCGTTGACTGCTTCGACATTTTGGTAGCCGGATACTTTATCGGGGTTGTGGGTGTATACCAAGAGTCGTCGCCCGGGCATAGTTTTGTTGAATACGCCTGGTGCTGCCTGGGCAATTGTCATAAACGTGGTGAGGCCCATGACCATGTTGTTAGCATCCTTCACAAGATGGGTAAACAAGTATCTATCCTCTTTGTTCGTCCAAGCCGTGGATCGATGATTGGTGCTATTACCTATGAATCCATCCGCTGTCATGGCGGCCACTATGATGACTTTCATACATGTCTCCTAACCTTTTTGTCTGATAACTCTAGTATCTTGACGGCGTAGCCATCGGAATGATCCTCTCGATAAACGATCTCGGCAATGTCAGTTCGCGATATCATACGGGCGCAGGCTGGGCACGGCAGTAAGTTGATAAACATTGTTGTATCGTGCAGATCAATGCGTTCACGCTGAGCCTTGATAAGTAATTCAACCTCAGCGTGTGTGGTGTCATAGTAGTTCAGATCATTGGGCGGTGAAAAGTTGGTTTCCCGTGAGGCGCCATAATGCATGGCATATGTCTGATATGGCAATACGGAGTTGTAGGCGCGTGCTAGGAGTTTATACGTTGCCGTACTTCTTCGTCCTAAAGCGACCCCAGTTTGAAAGCCGTAATCGTACGAATGCTTGGCAATCCGGTCCGCTATTTCCAGCATCCCGCGCTCATTAAACGTGCCGTTCGTCGGTATGTCTGGTAATACTGTCTGTGCAGCGAAAGCTTTTGCCTCAGCTTCATCGGTAAACGGAGATACCAGCTCGTATGGTGTATTTCGTGTCACTAGTACATAGTATGGTGTTTGTGTGTGAAACGAGTATTTCCATGAGCCGTTAATGAATACGGTCTTTCGAAAGTCAAGTTTTTCAAGGATATAGCGCAACTCTCGTTGAAAATAGTGAAGCGTATACACCTTATGTTTGCTGGTAGAGGCAGTAACCTTATCTATGACAGCCTGCACGGTTGCTACGTCAAGCGTGCGAAATTGTGGCTGGTTCTCAAACCCAAGTACGTACGGCTCTTTGGCGAGGCCAAGTATGACGTTACCTTCCGGTAGATAGGTCTTTACAAGCTGCGCAAAACGTGGCTCACTGATCTCGCGCGGTGCGGCTATAAATGTTGCAGATAGCGAGTTGACTGGTTTTTTGCTGCCGAAAGCTAGACCGCTCCAGTCAAACGCTGTTGGGTCGGTCATTGTAACTTCAGTACCTTTCGTAACATGGTGCGTGTGCCTGATGGTACGCGCTTGGATTCTATTGCATATTGGATGTTCATCCAGATTGATGGTTGAGGGCCAGTGGCTGGCGTTACCTTGGCGTGATCTGCAGTTTTGTCGCACACTAGGTACGTATTCAGTAGAAATATTTGGGGTGTGTTATATGATGTCCCAAGATGCGGCTCGTACATAGTGTGGCGTGTTCGTTCGGTGTGAGATCCTATCAACGTTAGTGTTTCCTGGTTAATGCTCAGACCGGTTTGGTCGTGGACTATACGGCCTAGTTCATTTTCTAAGGGTACGCTGAAATCCTCCACGTACCCACCGGGCAGCATAAGCGTCTTCAGGGGTAGACGAGTGTCTTGGCTATTTTCCATCAATAGCACTTCTCCATCTTTATTCATAATAATGGCGCTACAAGATATTGGTACGCTTGATGGCTGTGCATACTTTTCATAGTATTTTGTGCTAAGTGCAACGATTTGCTTGGATTGCGCTCGATATAGCTCGGCGTTTTCGAGCGGCGTATGCTTGAGCGTGCGATAATTCCAGACGGTCATGTCGGGGCTGTCGGATGGTATACAGTGGATGTGTAGGTGGTCTTGTACAGTACTGTTTACGGCCGCACCTCCGTCGCGAATGACGTATTGCACGTCCTTGAGGCCGTGAACTTTACGGATGAGTTTTTTGGCTATGTACATCATTTTTCGGGTTGTTTGCCATTCTCTTTCAGTCAATTCTTTAACGGATTTTATATGGCGACGGGGAATAATCATCAAGTTACCGTCGATGTACGCGTACAGTGCTACGGTCATTACCATACCGTGCTCTTCGTGGAAAATGTACTTATTCCGTAAATCGCAAAAAACACACTTGCCTACAGTTGTCCAAATCTTGCCGTAGTAGCCGCCAGTTCGTGCGTCGCGGTAGTACACCTGCTTTTTTTGCTCTTCCGGGGTGAGTTTCATCGGCGTTCCTTGAGAGGATCTTTGCGTAGCTCCATAAAATCCTTGAAGACGTCGCCTAGCTGGCCTCCGATAGCCCGCTGTATGATTTTAGTCGTACTCAGCGCCGTAGACTGGCGATCGACAACCTTAACCTCGCCACCATATTTAGTGACGATTTTGTATTCTTTGGACTCCTTATATGCCGACGCCCAGTCTTCTTTGACAGTAATGAATACGTCAGGCTTCAGTAACCCTAGTGCTGGGACACAGCTGGGCTCCGGTAGTATAGTGACGAAATCTACGCTTCGCAGGTAGGTGAGCATTTCGGCGCGCAGCTTTTCGTCTAGGATCGGCTTATTGGAACCCTTTACCCTACGGATGGCCTCATTACCGCTGACGCCGACAACTAAAATGTCGCCTTCTTTCTTAGCTTCTTCCAAATACCGGCATTGACCGACGTGTAGCAAATCCCAGGAACCAGCCGTAAACACGACTTTTTTATTTTTTTCTTTGAGCTTTTCATGAAGCGCCATTAAGTCGCTCATAGTCACCAGCCGTTTTTTCCAGGCAGCTACCATTATTATGTCCCCTCGTTATGCTTGATCATTGCTTATTCTAACATGGCTATTTGCGTTAGCGTGTTGCGCTTTAGTAAACAGTTGCGAGTACGAATAAAATGTTCGTTTTGTTCCAAGAATTCGTACGGGTTGTGCAGCAGGAACTTGTAAAAATCGTAGAGTAAGAACAGCTCAATGAGCGGTTTTATGGTCGCTATATGTGGTAGCTTTGCCTTGCCGCGTTTGCTATACCCAGAGTAGAGGAAGTACTTATGCACTTTATCCGGTGTCTTATACTTACAGTCGACTAGTAAGAACGCTAATGTACGCGCAATGTCAAACGCGGGATGGCCCCATGCAGCTTTTTCAAAGTCTATGATACCGGTAATCTCGTTGGAATGAATCTCGAATAGGACGTTGCCTCGAACGAAGTCCATGTGCAGTGCTTGCTGGCTTGGTAGCATTTCAAGTTTGCGTACCAGAGCTTTATAGTTTGTAAGGTTTTGCGGTGGTCGCAATGCTAGTTTCTCAGCCATAGCAGACTGCACACCGGGGTTGTTGAAATATTGTTCCATACGGCAACAAATCGCATGGTACTCGTCGGTTACTAATGGCAGAGTGTCTTTAGTAAGATCTCTTAGAACAGCATGCGTGTCACTTAGTGCTTTGCCAAGTTGTTTGATATGTCCCATCGTGTATGCTTCCCATGGGATGGTCTTGCCGGGCAAGTAATTGTACAGTGCGCCGTAACGCGTTCTTGCGCCAACATGAAGGCAGATTATTCTATGATCTATTGTCTGACGTACCGGGAGACCGTGCGTTGCTGCGTAATTGGCCACGCGGTTGGCATTATTTATGCGACGTAACATGGCACGCTCATACTTGTATATAACGAGGTTTACTTGCCGTCCGTTTTTTAGCGTAGCGGCATATGACTCATTCCGATACCCCTTTTGTGCGGTGTGTATATAGTCTGGGGACAAGCCGTATTGTTGTAGAATTCGTCTCACTACCTTCTCTGTCATCGTGAGTATAGTGTACAGGATCGGTCGGCTTACGCTATACTTCCAGTCATGACACATCCGGAGTACGAGTACCTTAAGCTCATGGTGGAAATCATCAAGAATGGTAAGAGTAAACCGACGCGTGGCATTCATGGCATTACGTCCATTTTCGGTGCGCAAGTGCGATTCGATATGCGGGCCGGCTTTCCGTTGTTGACAACTAAAAAGATGCCGTTCAAGACTTTACTACACGAACTCCTTTGGTTTGTATCCGGGACCTCTGATGTAACATACTTGCACGAACATGGGATCAAATATTGGGATGGTTTTTTGCATGAGGGCTCTAACGATTTAGGCCGTATATACGGCGTACAGTGGCGACATTGGAAACGACCGGATGGCAGTGAGTTCGACCAGTTGCAATGGGCGATAGAGCAGCTCAAAATGAGCCCGGATTCTAAGGGTATCATTGTTAATGCCTGGAATGCCGGCGAGCTTGACGATATGCGTCTCCCTCCCTGTCATACCATGTTCCAGTTTGATCTAACGAAGGGCAAATTGCGGTTGCAACTCTATCAGAGGTCTTGGGATGTTTTTTTGGGCGCTCCGTTCAATATTGCCCAATATGCTTTGCTTCTACATATGGTTGCGTATCTAATTGGAGCGGAGCCGCGAGAACTGATTGTGGCTGCTGGCAACGCGCATTTGTATAAGAATCATATAGCAGACGCCAAAGAACAACTCAAGCGTAAGCCGTACCCCTTTCCAAGGCTCAAGCTGGTTGGTGACGTTGAAACCATTGATGACTTCAAGGAAGAAAACTTTATTCTGGAAAATTATCAATCACATCCCCGCATAAAAACAGATCTAGTTATCGTTTGATAGGCAAGCTGATAACTACGTGGTCGTTAGAAGCCTACGATAGATTGCGAGATGCTCGCGACACATACGATCGGTCGTGAATTGTTGTGCAAAGGTCTTCCGGCATACTTCACGTGTAGCAGATGTTTGTTCTGCTATTGCTGTGGCAAGTGCGCGCGCGGTAGCGGTATCGTCTAACGTGCCATCCGCCTGGATAATCTTCTCTACGACATGCCCTGTTTTACCCGTTTTAATAATCTCTGGGAGAGCGCCGGAATCCAGACAAACAACTGGCGTTCCACAAGCAAGTGACTCGACGGCCGCAAGCCCGAATGGTTCCGCGAATATAGACGGTACAATAGTGCACGTGGCATTTGCCAAGAATGTTTGTTTCGATTCATGCCGGTCCAGAAAACCGACGTACTGAATCTCTTCGTTGTCTACCAGCGGCTTAATGACTTCGTTCCAGTAGGTGTCTTTCTTGTGATCAGCGTAATGCTTGCCTGCTATCTTGAGCGTCAATGGCCGTGTTGCTTTTTTGTTGTACAGCTTGACGGCTTGTATCGCCAAGTGAACTCCCTTTGGTTGGATGATCCTACCGATGTATGCAATATAGTCGTCGGTTGGCAGGGCGACAGGATGCAGCTGATCGGTCGGGATGCCGTGGTATACATTCCCGACCCAATTGGTCTCTGCCGGCATAGTAGCTCGCTGAGCGTATGACATCGATATCCAGTTTAGTGATGCGTACTTAGGGAATACATTCTTGTATTTGACGAGAAAATTAAATGGGTCGTGGTGCGTGAATACTACAGGTTTAATGCATAACGAGGCAAATGGAAGTGCAATATCTTCCTCGTTAGTATAAATGTGTATGATATCGAATTCGTCGTTGTTGGCCATGGCGTAAGCCTTGGCAATCAACTCGCTTTGTACTTGGCGTGAGAGTGTTATAAACGTAAACGGGTGTTTCTTGAGCAAGTCGATATACGTATCGTCGCGACCGGCTAGTTCTTGCTCAAAGTATCGTAAATCTGCCGTAATGTTACGTACGGTGGTGTCGACTGGACCAGGTGAAAACAATGTTACGTCTACACCTTGTGCCTGTAAACCTTCAGCTAGCTCCAACGCAAGTTTGCCAGGAGAGAAAATTACTTTTGGCAAAATATCGCGGTGCATAAAAATATGCGGGACGACTAATCCGACTCGCATAGCCTAGTTGTCTTTCGTGTCTTCATCCAAGAAGCTTAAATCAAGCTCCTCGGTAGTGCCGTCGTCTTCGCCATAGTAACCATCGGCGTCAGCGCTATCGTTTGGCATGGTATCCCCTTTCAGATAGTATAGTATGCCTGGCAGTCGGATATTTGTAAATAGCACGGTACTGGCCCACGTTTGACTGTAAAAACCCGGCGGTCGCAAGCCGGCTAGCCGGGTTGTTCATGCTTGTACTTTAAAAAGACACACACTGTTTCCTGTCCTCTTCTAATATCCCTTGACAAAGATAGGTATTATGTTAGAATGCACATGATAAAATGACCCTAAATTCCGGGCAATAGTAGGACAGTCCTGTTCAGATAAGCCTTTCTCTTTCGCTAACTGTATCGCACTCTTGTAGCCGAGGCAACGCCTCGGCTTGCTGTTTATGGTGGCGACGAAGTCGTCCACCTGC
>JAJZCD010000044.1 GCA_021851735.1 bacterium
CGGGTACCTAGCGAGAGGTCAGGATGGACCACCGGGCATCAAGGCGCTGTGGATTGGCTACCAGAGGTTGCAGGATCTGGTTGCGGGTATGCAGCTGGCGAGAGAGGGAGATGTGGGTAAGGATTAGGACTTCAGTCCGGGGAGGTAAGGCGCCACCTCAGCCAAAGACAAAGTCTTGTCTTTGGCTGAGGCAAAAGACATGCTTAGGGTATGTCCCGCTATACCCATGGTGGTCACACGACCCGCCGCCTGAAATACCATCTGGTCTGGATCCCCAAGTACCGCAAGCGGGTACTGCAAGGCCCATTGGCTCGTCGGTTGTACGAGCTCCTCAGAGGATGCTCAGACGTCAATGATTGGCCAATCGATGAACTCAACGTCCAGACTGACCATGTCCACATGCTTGTACAACTACCACCAAGCGTCTCGGTTTCACAAGCAGTTAAAACGTTCAAAGGTGGTACGAGCAAACGTATCCGTGAAGAGTTTCCGGAACTGGAAGAGTTCCTCTGAGGAGAGAGCCTATGGGCCATAGGCTTCTTTAGAGTAGATAACGGGAAACAGTGTGCCGTCTTTTTTAGCTCAACTCAAGCACAAAGAACGCCCGGACGCGCGCCGGGCGGGTGGAAGTGAGGGTGGTTCAGTCTGTAGCTATTCAATTTAACCCCTGTTATGATATAGCTATGAAAAATGTAATTCCCCGCTACGGACATTTTTGTTCTGAGGATATGAATACTGTTGAGTTTCCAGAATCGGGAGAGGAGTGCGTCAAGTGAACATTGTGCTGCCTGACAAAATTAACATTTCTAAGGAATATAAAGACAAAATTCGAGAGCTTGGGGCTGAAGTTTTTGATGACCTGCCGAATAATGACGAGCTAAAGAAGCGTATCGCGAACGCAGAAATTATTACCGCTAACTATGTAGATATAACGCCTGAAGTTGTTGACGCTGCACCTCGCTTGAAATACATCATTGTTCCAGCAGTAGGCTATGAATGGGTAGACACTGAATATGCCGCTTCTAAAGGTATCACCACACTCAACTGTCCGACATTCAACAGCCAAGCTGTTGCCGAGCACGCCATATCTTTGCTCATGGCAGTAAACCGAAACCTCATAAGCAGCAGCAACGAGTTGCGAGCTGGCAAATGGAACCAGGAATTCGTTGGTTACGAGCTTGCTGATAAAAAGCTAGGTCTGGTTGGCTACGGAAACATTGGCAAAAGAGTGGAGAAAATTGCAACCGCGCTAGGTATGAACGTCAGCTACGTGAACTCAAAGTCCACGCCTGACGATGTAGACAGAATAGTTAGAAATTCTGATTTCCTGGTGATTTGTACACCTCTAAACGGCGGTACGCGCAACTTAATTGATGAGCGCAGACTCAATCTCCTCAAACCAACAGCAGTTTTGGTCAATGTCGGGCGCGGTGCGGTGCTAGACCAAAATGCATTAATGAAACTGTTACAGAATAAAAAAATACGCGGCGCAGGATTAGACGTCTTCGATGGTGAGCCCCTAACGGGCGTTCCTAGTGATACGATGGTTGCATTGGCAAAACTTCCCAATGTTGTGGCAACTCCGCACATTGCATACAATACCGAGGAGATTAAGGATAAACAGGGTGTAGAGATACTTGCAAACGTGCAGTCATGTATAGATGGCAAGCCAATCAATGTCGTCATGCAGGGCAAAGTTAGCTAAAATGGCTAGTAAGAAGCCAGTCTCAGCGCCCGTTGGTGCAAGTCTCGTAGTGTTATCGTCTCTATTCTACGCAAGCTATGGAATATGGACTAAGTTGATGGGCAACTTCTTCCAAGGGTACACCGCTTCGGCTCTGCGCAGTGTCTTAGTGCTCCTTATCTTGCTGCCTATCGCTATTTTCTATCGGCACCTAGAACCAATTAAATTACGACAGAACTGGCGGTATATAGTAGGAATGACCGTTGCCTCCCTTTTTACATGGGGACCTCTCTACTATGCAATTCTTCATGCAGGAGTTGGCATAAGTTTAGCTGTTGCATATGCCAGTATCGTTCTGGGCTCATTTTTCTTCGGATGGCTATTCGGACGAGAACGGTTTACTAAAGACAAGGCTATGTCTGCATTGCTGGGTGTTGTTGGGCTAGCTCTCATTTTTTCTCCTACAACCGGGCACCCAGTGCTATTGGCGTTATGTGGGGCTTTGGTGAGTGGTCTATCCGCTGGCGCTACTACCGTTTTCTCAAAGCATATACGCTACAATGCCACGCAATCTACGATTGCCTTATGGGCAACATCGGTAATTGCAAACTTTGTTATGGCTTTTGCACTACAAGAACATCGTCCAGCAATTGGTCTTTACCCGGCCTGGTTATATTTAGTCTTCTTTGCGATTGCTTCTGTGGTAGCTTCATGGTCGTTAGTTAAAGGTGTCAAACTCATTGACGCAGGTGCAGCAGGTATTCTGGGACTGCTTGAAATAGTATTTGGAGTACTTTTCGGAGCCGTATTCTTTCACGAAAGGCCAACAGTAATTGCTTTGTTAGGTATAGTAGTAATAATCAGTGCAGCGGCGATACCATACCTGAAAGATTACAATGCAATACGGGGTACTAAAACGGCAGCCGTATAGTGGAGAAAAAGGAAGTCACATTTTGTTGCAAAGTAGTCAGCCGGAGTTTAGATTTGGAGTAAGATGGAAGATCGACAGGCTCAAGCGGTTGAGCCACTCAAAAATGCAAAAGCCCAAGGCCTGAATTTCTACGAAGCAACGCAAGGTATGCGGAAGCAAGACTTTACTCAACTGGAAATTGAGCAAGTGTCATATCAGTTTCTGTACAGTGATGCGGCGCCGCCCACAGACAATGATAGCGCAGTATCCAAGGCAGTAAACCAAGCATTTGCTGAAGCTATTGTCCACCAGGAAGCAATCGATAATGCAAAACAGGAACTTCACGAAGATGTGGCAAAAACGTTATTAGGCGGAAATAGCCTACTTGGCGACTATTACGGGGCAGAGCAATCAATGACTATACTGCCCTGAAGCATTTAGAAAAGCAAGACAATGGCAATACAGATGACGCTGATTTGCCTGAGAACAAAAGAGGTTATTGTCGAGTTTTTCGACGAAATCGAGCGGCTAGGATGTACGCATTTCTGCTGCTCATACTTGGATTGGCGCTAGCGTAGCGTAGGTCGGCAAGGACATCGCAGGAGACAGGTAAGTGGTTTTCTTGCAGGCCTCATGCCCAGTGCGTATACTGGTTCTCATGAAAGCGGTATTCCTAGACCGGGATGGCACTGTGGATGTCGGTACGCCGACATATGAGCGTGTCGACAGCCTTGAAAAGGTTGTCTTGTTGCCAAATACACTGGACGCTATGTGGCGTCTGGCGCAGCTTGACTATGGGGTGTTTTTTGTAACGAACCAGGCGGGCATAGCTGAAGGTCTGATTAATATGGCTGAGTATGCAGAGATAAATAATAAGGTGCTTGAATTACTTGCACCTAGCGGTGTGCGGGTACTAAAAACCTACCTATGCCCACATAGTGAGCATGATGGGTGTAATTGTCGTAAGCCAAAGCCGAAGCTGCTCCTCGATGCCGCACAAGAATACGGCATAGACCTAACGGCATCCTGGATGATCGGGGATCGCCCGAGTGACGTGCAAACGGGCATCAATGCAGGTACGAAAACAATACTTGTAAAAACTGGAGTACCAACTGTGGAGGCTCCAGAAGCAACGTATACGGCGCCATCACTGCTTGAGGCCGTGGAATACATAGCACGCGACACGGATCAGTGACAGAATAGGCACCGTGCTGTTGCTGTTGTTAAGAAAGTTGCCGGTCATTGGCAAGCTTGCTGATCTTACGATAGTAGACTACATCTGCCGTAAGACGGCTGAGGCCTTTACGGGTAATGCGGTAATAGCGGCGGCGCGTATGTTCGTTTTCGAATGGCAACTCTTCTATTAGGGTGTCTTCATGTAATTGCTTCAGCGCGCCATACAGCGTACCGGGACCGAGTTTGACTCGACCGTCACTATCGTCCTCGATTTGCTGCATCAGTTCGTAGCCATGGCGTGGCTTAATACTCAATGCAAACAGAATGCTAAATGAAACATGCGGCAGAAGGTTTGTAGATTGTCTATTCATAACATCAGTGTAACGTAAAACGATATAACGATAAACAATACACATTGATGAAATAGTCCCCCTACTAACCTGCAATAGTCTGGATTGGTGTCTGCGAGTGACCATGCGATATACTTATGGTCATGGAGACGCGCCCGATAGCATTTGTAGATGTAGAAACAACAGGTGGAACAGCTCGGGATAGCCGTATACTTGAAATCGGAATTATACGTGTTGAGCGGGGTCGGGTAGTCGCGAGCATGAATCAGGTACTTGATCCTGAAGAGCTAGTGCCGCATTGGATCACTACACTAACGGGCATAGCGGAACATGAGACGCGCAGTAAGCCTGTGTTCCTTGACGTACTGCCACAGCTTAAGGAGTTGTTTTATGGGGCGGTTTTTGTTGCTCATAACGTTACCTTTGACTACAGTTTTTTCCGGGAAGAATATCGTAGAGCTAACAGTACGTTTGCTATGGATAGGTTATGCACAGTACGGCTGAGCCGTGCTTTATACCCTGGCGAACAGAGCCATCGGCTTGACGAGGTAATCCGCCGCAGTGGGTATAGTGTGGCAAATCGGCACCGCGCATACGATGATGCTGAGGTGCTGTATAAATTTTGGCATGATAATGTAGCACGCCTGGGGCCTGCAGAGTTTTACACGTTGGCAAATCGGCTCGTGCAGGTAGCGGCACCGTAAAACGTTTATATATAAGCCTACAGCAAAGCTTCAGGAATGCTTGCCATAGTATGATCGTTAAGAGGAATTACTATGACCTACCGTGACCTTATTCATCGTATAACAGACGCAGTAAAAATTGATGATGACTCGTCGCAGGACGCGTTGGAGCTAGTAGTTGAAAACGTTGCAGCGCATCTGTCCGATCAAACGCGGCGTACATTCGCTGCGGCGTTGCCGGGCGAGCTTCAGAGCGCAGCGCAAATGGTATTGCCAGCTAGCCACCTCGATGAAGATATTGTTGGTCAGCTCATGGACCTTGAGGACGTTGACGAACGTGGCGCCCGGGCACGTCTCCAAGCCGCGTGGCAGGCAATCTGCGACATATTCGATAGTCGTGAAGTCAACGATATCACTGCTGAGCTGCCCCAACAAGTTGCAGCCGTGTTAGAATAATCTGACGCTTATGGGGCGTAGCTTGAGGCAGGGGGTGCTACAATATAAGCGTAAGGTAAAAGAGAGCGAATAGATATGTCTATGGCAGAACGCAACCGTCACCTAACACGCAAGGGGGAAAGCAAGGCGCACAGCCTGGCACACAAATATGATGGCCACAAAATGGTCACCGTAATTAACCACAATTATTTTGAACGTCACCATGGTTTTGAAAGTGCTAAGCACAAGTAGTAATACGTAGTAAATCTATCTATTAAAAGACCGCCAAGCTAAAGGCGGTCTTTTAATTGTGGTCGCAGCACTACGTATGTAAGAGCCTCGATAGAGTATACATATCGTATGGTGGTGTAAACCTAGGCCAAAAAATAAGCACCCTCTTTAATTTGGGGTGCTTATTCGGAGTGATGGTTCTATTAGAAACAGTACGGATACTGCGTTAAAATAGCCTCGGTTGCTAGTTTTGCCTTCGTTGTATTCTCACTCTTGGCGACATCGTATGCGCTGATCTCTTGCTTACAGAGACCACTTCCGGGCCACGCGCTTGGGTTGAAGCAGTTTGGATATACGGCGCTGTTTCCGAAGCTGGCAGAAGCTGGCCGTACTTGGGCACACAACGTACTCTCGTATGAGGTGCTGGCTGTGTAACCAGATACCTTGATTGCCCGACCCTTCTGCTTGCTACCGCTACTACTTGAACTACCGGTTGACGAAGGGGATGGGGTCGGCGCTGAAGGGCTAGGTGTCCCATGGGGACTTACTTTCACATTATCTTCTGATTGGCAACCTGAGTTCAGAGCTGCTTGGTATGCGTTATACTCCCAATATGCCCCCTGGTGATGTACGTCGGCTGCAGCCTGTTTGGCCGTTACATGTTTGAAACCCATAGCCATACCGCATAAACCGGTCCAGGTGTTGCTGTCGATCTTGCCATTGACGGCAAGGTTTCTGAATACAAACTGCTTACTATTGTGCTGCACGCCATTTGCGTAGTACACGCCGTATGCATAGTAAGACTGGAAGGCTGCGACACGATTAAGCGTCTGTGGGCCGAACTCCCCGTCGGTCGCGATAGTGCCGTGGAATGGCGCTGCTCCTCCGGATGGAGTGGTGTACTTGTGACTTGCCGCATACGCTCCAAATGTATGGATGCGCGCAACGTAAGTGCCGTTTAGCATGATTTGCGCTTTTTTAACACACGCATTTGGCTGTTTAGGTGGCATACCTGTTCCATACGCCATCACAGCTTCGCGGCACGTTGCCGCATGGTCGACACTGAGCATATATGTCCCAACACCCGCCACGCCGATGATAGCAAGTACTGGCAATATGTAGGACTTTCGCACTCCCAGCAATTCCGTTAGCATAAACATACGGCGTCAGCCGTATGTTTTCTTGTAAACGGAGCAAAACAAACAATGAAAGTGACAACCATGGAGTATGGCCAGTTCCTGGTCAA
>JAJZCD010000045.1 GCA_021851735.1 bacterium
GGTTTACCTCGAGACATGCGAAAACACTCACTCCTTTTACCAACTGGGCTTACGCCCCGTTGGTTTTATGTTAACAGATGATCTAAACCGGTTCAGACTGAGTGTTGATTATATGGGGAGCCTGACACAGCCGCCTAGGCTGGCAGAAACAACAGCTCCACTAGGAACTGTTGTTTCTGTTTTGCCGAACTCTAGGCTTGGCTTCTTCAGCTACAATGGGCCGGCAGTCATGTAGGAAAACAAATTGGCACTGGGGTTCACTTGGCCGCGGTACCTGGTGTGCTCGGCCTGTTTCTGGTTTTTTGAGCTGGTCGTTGATGGTCTCAATGGCACGAGTCTCACACTTTCAGCTTCGTAGTCAGACAGCCAGCGCCAGCTGGATGTCCGGCTTGGTTACCCCCAGTCTTGATGGTACAGCGTGCCCGGTCAATAAGTCTTATCTGGTGCTTTCGAATCCAGGTAAGCAACGAGAGCCCAATGTGGTTGCGTTGAGCTCGGCCGGTGTTAGCCTGACAGCGGGATAGGCCACAGACTTATTTGAGCCACGGTGCAGCACCTTGACGCTCCGTCGACGTTCGAAACACCCCTTAACTTATTTTTTTGGGATAGATCAGTACGACTTGTGCCAATATGGAAGTGATCATTCTTGGTCTTACCGTCTTCCGATGGGTTCCAGATATGATAGCCCATGGGCTTCCTTCGTAGCGGTGGCCGCCGGTCCTTTCGGCTACACTCTCTCCACTGCCAGCCAGCGCGACACGCTGTCATGCGATAATACAGCGCCTGCCGATGCTACCTCACTCAGTTACAACGCCAAATACCAGCTTGAGGTTACTTCCAGGAATGCGCAGTACAGCTCACGGGAGCATTTTGAACGGGACATGTTTGTTTTTACCTTTGCTAGCAAAAAAGCAGAAGTGCGAAACTCGTGAATGATTAGTCTGCCTCTCGGTATAATCCTCTCGAATACACACCATCGATATACACAAAAAAATAAGCAACAAGTTATGCACAGTTGGCTTACAAAATGCTTATTTTTATGGTTGACACCGTGACCCGGACAAACTACTATATCTGTAGCACTGAATAAAAAAAGTGCTCAAAAACAAAAAAGCAAACAGTAAACAACCGCTTCTCGCAAGCGGTTGTTTCTTTTATACGCCCTACTCTACCGGTTTAGGAACACATACTAGGCAGACACTGGAGCTAGCCAAAAAATGCTAGTCACTAACATCATTACTGTACGGCATCGTTAGCAAATGGTTACTCGGCTCCATAGAATCTTCCTCGCAAACTCATTTGTTACTGCAGTCATATGCAAGTAATTCAAGAGTCCTGGACATTCTCAGCCTACTCAAAGAGGGGGCCTCAAAAAATACAGCACCTAAATATAAATACCAGTTTCCGCTTACAATCCCAGGAGGCTACAAGATACGCCCCACCGGACAGTTACCTGCCCAAGTGAGCAACACAATGTACTGGCTCTTTGCTGCCTAAAGTTTAGAAAGCTACAATGCTAAGATGCTCCCTTAGCTGACTACTAATACTGGTTACACAAATATTATAATGAGAAGCCAAGGCAACTAGGCAAAGATCAAACAGTGTTCGAACCTTACACTTTAACCTTATGGCTGGTATGCTCACACTATACAGACCAGTTTCTCCGGCGTATATCAACGCCATGACAATCAAACTTGTTTGACCTCTGTTGGCCTATCTGATACAATGTTGGTGTTAAAAATGCATAAAGGAGAGCCCGTATCAGCACTAGCACTCGCCTGAATGGTACCATTCGGGCCCCGCAGCTTCGAGTAATTGCCCCAGATGGCAAGCAACTCGGTGTAATGAGCCGCAGTGAAGCGTTACGCTTAGCTGAAGAGCAAGACCTCGACTTAGTTGAAATCTCGCCCAGTGCCAATCCACCAGTTGCCAAGATCGTTGATTGGGGGAAATACAATTACCAAAAGACCAAACAGCAACAAGCTAATAAACGCAATGTTCGTAGTATAGATATGAAACAAATGCGTTTTGGGCTCAAGATCGGCGAACATGACCTTGAAGTCAAAATGAAAAAGGTTAATCGATTCTTGGAGGATGGTCATAAAGTCAAAATTACCTTAGTTTTCCGTGGCCGAGAGTTAGCGCACAAAGATATAGGCTTTAAGTTAGCTGAGCGCGTTATTGCTGATTTTGGCGATGCGATTTCTATAGACCAGCCACCCCAAATGAGCGGCAAACAATTAACGTTTGTTATACGTAGCGTCAGACCCACAAAGCAAACAGAAGCTGCTCATTAACTACCCCATGGAACACCACCCTAACATGCATCACTTGCTGGCTTAATTGATAGATAGTGTACGATGCTTCATTGAAGAATAAGAATTGAATTTGACGACTGAAAGGAGTTGTAATGCCAAAGCTTAAAACCCACAGCGGGACCAAAGATCGTGTACGCGTTACTAAGAACGGAGTAGTACGTGCCCGTAAGTCGCACGCCAGCCACTTCTTGCAAAAGAAGAGTGGCGCTCGCAAACGCCTAATGTCTGGCCTTCTTACTATGAACCAGGCCAACAGTAAAAAGATTAAGCAGAACCTAGGCGTATAACGAAGCCTCACGGCCTCTTCTTTAGCTACTAAGTACTGACTTTAAATATAGATGTCACGCGCACAAAATGATCTGGAATTTACGATAGAAATAAGGAGACAAGAATAATGAGAGTAAAACGAGGTGTCCCAGCACACGCTAAACACAAAAAGATCCGCTCTGCAACCAAAGGCATGAGCCACCCAAACCGCGTTAGTATTAAACGTGCTAAACAAGCAGTAACTCGCAGTCTACAATTCGCATATCGTGACCGCCGCAACCGTAAGCGGTCATTCCGTCAACTGTGGAATGCTCGCATCAACGCAGCAGCTCGCTTGAACGGGACAACATACAGCAAGCTAATTGCAGGTCTAAAGGCAACGAATATCAGCCTAGACCGCAAAGTGCTAGCCGAGCTTGCCGTCAACGAGCCAAAGGCATTTGAAGCCGTTGTGAAAGCTATCAAATAAACAGCTACTCCAACTAAGACTTCCTATATCACAGCAACATACCGAAGTATTATCTATGCTTATAATACCAGAAGCTTATTAGTCCCTGCATATCATGAAATGGGATATTACGTAACATGAATTGACGTCCATCAGCTTGTGGGAACCCACATCCTCTACGTATTACACATTTCATAGTCGCACAATAATATATAGAGCTACACGCAGTGAACTAGTAAGACAAAGACAATCTGGTATGTGAGCATGAGTAGAAGTTCAAATGTAAAACGCCTCCGATTCATGGGGCGTTTTACATATATATTGCCAGACAGCCTGTAAGCCGGGTTCTGTCGAGATTGGCCATCTATCTAGGTCTGTTGTTGCCAGCAGACTCAAGCGGTATATATCGGGCTGGCGGGACACCAATGGTTCAAAACCAAATAACGCCCATTCCTTGCAGCAGACAGGGTTTACCTCTTGCCGACGTCGCCGTCGACAACTACGAGCTCTTACCTCGCGCGTTTCACCCTTACTGAATACTTCGCACCCTGTTATCCATCGTGAACAAACATCACCCAACGGCTACGTCTTCAGTCAATGACCGCAATGTCATAATGACAATTAAGTTATTAATGGATACCACGATGCGAAGTACTACAGCGGTTTCGTTTCTGTGGCACTTTCCCTAGGGTTTGGCCCCCGGTCGCCGTTAACGACTGTCATTCCCTATGCTGCCCGGACTTTCCTCCCAAACGTCTGCATGACGAATGGGTGGCCAATTAGCAATCTGGCTTACTCATTATACCACTTCAGTAACAGTACTCTGGGAGCTCATACGGACAGATAGATGGAAAGAAAAATGCTTTTATGAAGATCAAGTCGTGTATAGCCTGCCGCATCACCACCATATTATAGGCGTCTCTCCTCTATTCCTATCTCGCTGATCGTAGCAGCACTTCATAAATGATCGTGTTCTTCCGTCCCCTTAAGAGCTTCATCCATCGCCTTGTTTACTTCCTCGTCAGCTAGTTTATTAAGTTCGCGTGGCACGTGATCAAATGTTACTTTGTCAAATTTTTGTACTAGCTCCAAACATGCATTATGAACGGGCCAAAGATCGCGATTTTTTATTTTGAAGATGTTTTTCATCTGATTTATCACTAGCATACTATCCATGTACACATGAACCTCGCGGGTTTGATAGTCATGAAGTGCGTGCTCAAGACCGATTTTGAGTGCTTGGTATTCCGCCTGGTTATTTGTTGTAACACCTAAGTATTCACCAGCTTTTAGTACTATACGTCCGCTCATGTCGAGCAGCACGTAGCCGCTAGCGCTCGGGCCTGGATTACCTCTTGAGCCCCCATCAGCGTATAACTGTACCTCTGTTATTATTGTTGCTTCATTATCAACGATTTTCTCTGATTGATATTCATCCTCAACCACAGCAAGCATGTCGATTGTATTTGCGAGTTTTCGATCATTTTCAGTGATTGACATGCCCTGCTCGTGCGTGCTTAACCAAATATCAACAACATTCCAGTCATTTTGCCAACGTGGATGATGGTCGACGTGATCAGCAGCTTTTGCAACGCGCTCCATAAACGCCCATGCGTCACTAAAATTGTGAAAAACAAATTGTTTGTAGAGTCCGTGTTTTGTTTCTTGCCACATAGCTATAGCATACCACGATGTTAGCGCGGGAAATGCACATAGTGCACACTGCGCATACCTAGAAAGGTTTGCCGTCAGCAGGTCTCCTAAGCCACGCCGGAATGCCACACGCCTCAATCGGCGACAAGGTTAGATTGCCCTATACAATGTCATCACGCTGACTATAATTGGGTTGTATTCATGTTAAGAAGAGTCCGCTATGGGAACTGGCTACAGCAATCCGCTAGCATAGCCAATCCTACTACGTTATACTACCAAATATGTCGGGGTGTGGCGCAGTTGGCTAGCGCGTACGGCTGGGGGCCGTGAGGTCGCAGGTTCAAGTCCTGTCACCCCGACCACTTATCGAAATTACAAATTCTAATGGATTCAGTCCACGGTTTTAGGATCGTGGGCTATTTCGTACGTTAACACTGCCCATAAAGGTTAGTAACAGCGATGCTGCATAATTCTAAAAAGTGTCAGAGCGACTGCTCTGACACTTTTGCTGGGCGCCAACGTGACTAACCTGCAAGATTCCAGGTGGGTGCTCACAGCTATCGACCACAGTCGTACAGCATTAGAGCTCCCTAATGATTAATATTCAGTTAATCATTTGTTGACAGAGTACCCAAGTACCCCCTACCCAGCTATTTTATTATACCGCGTGCACCAGCAAATTCAGTACAAAAGTGTAAAGATGAGTGAGGGCACCATTCGCGCCGCCCCAAAACACTAGCCCAATAATTATAAAAAAACCGTAAGGCTCAATTCGTTGCATAAATGACTGCAATGCCTCAGGCGCAAATGCATACAGCACACGAGATCCGTCCAGGGGTGGTATAGGTACCATGTTAAAAACAAACAACACTACATTAAGTTGCAGCAAATATATTAAAGCGTTATCCAAAAACATCCCCATGTTAACAAAACGTAGTACTAGTGCAGCTAAGAACGCCAATGCTAAGTTACTTAGAGGACCAGCTATAGCAAGCATCGCAGCGCCGTAATCGCCATATTTCAACCGATAGGGATCATAGGGTACTGGCTTAGCAGCTAAGAACGGAAAATGGAACACTAGCAGCGTCACCAACGGCAATATGACGGTCATAAATGGGTCAATATGCTGTAATGGGTTGAAACTTACTCGGCCGTGCTCCATAGCAGTTGTGTCACCCAGCTTAAAGCCTACGTAGGCATGCATAAACTCATGTACGACCAATGACACCACTAGACATACTGCTATTACAATGATTTTGCTAATAGTTAAGTCTCCAAACATTACTTCCCAGTATACCAGCTATGTAGGCGGGAGGGTGCAATAAGAACTAGTCGCTTCATCTTTTCCCACAATCTACTCCTAGAGGTTGCCGAACGGAACAATCACCATAAACTCCATATACTTTTCATACTAGTTGCTGGCATAGCTTTTTTGCACTAGATATACGAGCATATAGAAGAGCAAAACAGCAACGCTTAAGAGGGCCCAGGTAACTGCACCCTACTCAGGGCATAAGCGGCTTAGTTCGTACCTGTTAGCGGCTTGTGCCTTACTCAGTAGCGTTGCCCTATAAACAATAGTTCCCTTGTGTATAACGAGATTAGGCCGCCCTAACCTGTGTGCAGTTACGGGCCTGGCTGTTGACTCTTCTCTGTTAATCCAGTAAAATAATTAGTTGAATCTAAGTAATATAGGAATAGTTTATGCAGAAGTGTGATCTCACCGGTAAAGGAAAGCAATTCGGCAATAACGTTAGCTTTTCACAACGACACACCAAAAAGGTATGGAAACCAAACTTGCAGACCAAAACGGTGACAGTTGATGGCAAAAAGATTAAACTAAAGGTTAGCACGCAAGCTATCCGTACACTTAAGAAAAAAGGTATTATAGATC
>JAJZCD010000010.1 GCA_021851735.1 bacterium
AGCTAACTTACACAACCATTTAAAGGGATATGCAACAAATCTGCCAAATAGCTATAGGCTTGAAGCCGTTGCGTTAAACAGCCCTAGCGGAGCGTTAAGAAAGCTTTTAGCTACCTCAACCTCCTTAGCAAGCTCAAGGACGTATCGGTAATATTTCTGTCGTAATAGAGCCGGTAATGGGTACCACGCAAAGATTACAGAGATAAAGGCATTGCAGAAAATATGCCTTTTTTATTTTGTCTTGAAATTCTGATCCGCTTCATAGGGTTCGAATCCTTTTAGACGGCTACGCCAGCCCGAACAATGTGAGATACTAACGGTATATGTCACAAGGAAATTCAGTTTCGCGTAACCCGTTAGCTCAGCTAGCTGCTCGATTGGACAGCATGCAGCAAAATCACCGAGCGGCTAGTTTCGCTTATGCGGTTATCAAGAAATACAGTGATGACAGTGCTGGTCATCAGGCGGCACTGGTAACATATTACGGATTCTTGTCGTTGTTCCCGCTACTATTAGTTGTGACATCGATCATAGACCTAGTAGCTCAGTACAATGCCGGCCTGCGTACCCGCCTGGTCTCCTCTGTTAACAGCTACTTTCCTATCGTAGGGCATCAGATCCAGTCAAACATCCACGACACAAGAACCGGCATCGCGCTGGTTATCGGCTTATTGTTCGCGCTGTACGGAGCACGCGGTGTTAGTGACGTAATACGAAGCGCGCTCGATCACGCCTGGTGTACGCCGCGGGCGGCTCGTACTGGATTTCCGAAAAGTATCTTACAGAGCTTGGCGATACTTTTAGGCGCCGGGTTTGGGCTCCTATTCACGACTACGCTGACTAGCTATGCCCTCTCGGCATTCGGCCACACACTAATTGTTCGCTTTATTGCAATGCTTATAAATATTCTCCTTTTATACGCGATCCTCATGTTTGTTTTTCTTGTTGGCACTTCTCGCCGCCGGCCTCGCCGAGACATCCGTTTAGGGGCAATTGCATCTGCAATCGGCTTGTTTATCTTGCAGGTCATAGGTGGGTATCTTATAACACATCAGCTTCATAACCTACGCGGACTATACGGCCAATTTGCCTTGGTGCTTGCAATATTATTCTGGATTTACCTCCAAGCCCAGGTGGTACTGTATGCCATAGAAATCAATGTGGTGCGCGTCTATAAGCTTTGGCCACGTAGCATTACGCAAAATCCCATTATTGCAGCCGACAAAAGAGCCTACCGTATGTATGCGGAACGAGCTTCCTTCCGACCTACGGTCGAGGAAGCAATTGATGTGCGCTTTCAATGAGCGGTTGTAAAATTTTGTGTTTTCACATATAATTACCTCTGTTTTGTTCCTTCTACATCCTTGCAGGTTAGGAAAAAAGCAGCCAGAGCAACGGATTTATTCTGACGTTCTACGCGTTAAGAGAAATCAAAAGTGTAGCTCAATCGAGGCGGAAGTAGCTCAGTTGGTTAGAGCGCTGGATTGTGGCTCCGGAGGTCGTGGGTTCAAGTCCCATCTTTCGCCCCATATGTAAAAAGCCGAAGTTTGTCTTCGGCTTTTTACATATGGGACAATGTGGCGAGCGACATGAACATCAGCACAGCGCGTAGTTCTGGCGGACAAATAAGAGCGCGTTTTCTCGATCTGCTGTTCACTGGTATTATTACTGCATGATCAGTCCAGACGAATTATTGTTCTCTGTCGATGAGCACGATAAGCCTATTGACCCACATCCGTACGCACTCTCTCATCAAAGTGGCATCTGGCATCGCACATCACATGTGTGGATTGTCAGTGCCGACGACAAGATACTATGTCAGCGACGTCAGTCGCCTCAGCATGCCAACCCAGACCAGTGGGAGCCTTTCTTTGAAGGCCATTTGGGGCCACATCAAACATACCTTGCGGGAGCACTACAGGAAGTGACCGAAGCACTTGGTCCATCTCTGCAACCGGAGCAAGTTCGTTTTTGGAAAGTACATAAATGTATGCCTGAATCAGAGTTCCAGAGCATCTATGTACTACAGTGGGATGACAGTACAGTACCGTTTCAACTTAGACACCAAAGCACGAATACTATAGCGTGGCATAGCCTGGAAACGGTCGCACAGCATACTGACACCACCCATAACCCCAACTGGACACAGATAGGCTACGAGTCCGAGCTATTCGACTGGATACGAACCGGCCATTCGGCTAGCAGTTGACCACCCTAGAGCACTCCTTACCGAGCGCAGTCACCCTACATGGATAGGGGTAAGGTGTAAGGCTGCTCGCGGTCTGCACAATCTAAGACCTACCTACAACTTTGTGAGCAGTAGACCGATAAATAGTGGAACAACAAGATTATCTAGCCCGCGGATTGCCACGTTCTCACTTATAGTCGCAACCGACGCCCCTAAAAGTATATACGTTACCGGAAGACCCTTGACGCTAAATATGCTGTAGCCTATGAGCAGCGCCAACGACACGATAAAGAATGTAAGCGTCCCGGCTATACTTTTTGTATATCCAAATACATAATATTTGTTTTCCCGTCCATACCGCGTGCCAACCACGGCAGCCAGTCCATCCGCAAGAGCCATTTGGAGCAACGCAGCCGCATAAATGCCCTTACTATGCGTAATAAATGTCAGCAGACCTACAACAGCGGCAAAACAAATCTCGCCGAATGTTGGACGTTGCACACTACGTATGGCATGAAACACCTTAAGTCGATCGGATGCAATAACGACTACCAGAAATGCCAAGCTGAGGAGTCGAATTTGATTCCAGCTTAGAATAAACGGCCAAAACGCTACAAATATACCAACTGTTATGTGCACAAACTTACGACCGAACTCATTAGCGAACCACTGCCTGCGCCAACCTAGTTCGCTCACAAGTAACAGACAAAAGACGATTAAAACACTTAGTGCTACATACATTTGTCTTCATTGTACGCCCTACATGTAAGACAAAGTTAATATTTTATGTCGCTAAAAGTACATCATACGCAAATCACGTTAGCTCCCGCAAGAACTAGCGTTTGTATAAAAGAATCGCCTCAGTTTGCATACAATTTCAGCCAGGCTAGTCTAGTCATCAAGCATCTCCGGAATATCTGGTCGGGGTGACTGGATTTGAACCAGCGACCTCAGCGTCCCGAACGCTGCGCGCTACCAAGCTGCGCTACACCCCGATGGCCTGGAGGCTAGGTTGCGACCTACTCCGGTATCCAATTGGAAATGCCGAACTGCTACCTTTTCCACGGTCAGCTCTTATATGAGCCGCTGCCATGACAGGACATATTCTAACAGGTTTTGTCTCTGTTATGAAGAAGTGTCCTATTTATGAACGTTCATTCACGCTCTAGTTTTTTCCTAATCGTGCCAGCATGCCACAAACGCGAGAGTACTGCAAGCAATATCACCACACCCAGCGCCTCCCAAGCCTGTCGGAACAGGCCGTATTTTAGATCGGACCCAACCCCTAACGCATGTACAAATACCGCCGCAACAACAAAGTAATTGACGTAATGTAGCTGTCGCCACGCCTTTTGCTTGGTGTCGATCCAACCAAGCGAGCTTAGCACTACAATTATCACACCATAACCAGCTAGGATGCCCAACGCAAGCGCCACACCGCCCAGGCCAAGGCCCAGAAGTGTCGTATGGTTACTGTACTGTGACACGAATGGTATTGAAACCTGTGCTATCGTAAACGGTAGGTAACGATCCACTAACAAAAAGGATACATGCACGGCAATAGCGCCACAAAGAGCCAGTGCCATAGCTTTGTGAAGTGCCCAGGCCTTAATTGGCTCTATAAACTTATACGTGAGACCCGTAACTTGTCCGATCCCCGATAATATAAGTAATACTAAGAGACCTGCTGCCACAAACCCAGCAGCCCGCACAACGTACCACGGCCAACTACTGGCGGCCCGGGATGCGGCAACCTGCACCACACCAGTGGCAAACATTTGTGACACTCCATGGAGCGCTACACCTGCCATACTAGTCCTTTTTTTTGAACTATGGATGTGGTTCCGCTTCCCGTTTGCTGCAACAATACGTTACGTATAGTAACTGACTCCATGAACGTATCCGTTTCAGTACTACCAACAATTACCAGGCATTTCGCATATACATCAGCTTCAGTCGCCGATTCGGCACACACAGTAGCAGTCAGCACGTCACTGAGAGCCGGTTCACCAGTACGAGGGTCTATCAAATGGTGCCAGGCACCATGTGCTGAAGTGCCTTTACGCTTAGTAACGCCTGAAGTGGCAACCGCCAGGTCATTGCCCTGGTTAGACACATAAGCCACCCGATTGTTTTCATGCACTGCATCTTGGATACTGATCTCCCAAGGTATTCCAGGATCATCCAGACCCGCGCACACTATATCACCACCTAATGACAACCAGTAGCTATCTACCGCTCTGGCGCGAAGTCTGGCTGCCAGTTCATCAAGCAGGTAGCCCTTGCCAATACCGCCAAAATCGAGCGCCGTGTTCTTCGGGATCATTATCCAGTCTTTGCCAATCTGAATATCACGCCAGCTAGCAGACTGACGCCCCGCAAAATCGAGAGACGCCGATATCTCATCAGGATAAGGCCACGAGCCTTTGTAGCCCGCCCTCTGTAACGCAGGGAGCACAAATGGGTTATACAAACCACCGGTTCGTTCTGACATATCTCGTGCGATTACCAATAACTGGCGAAACTCAGGACTCACCATATGCTTGCTTCCGGCAGCTTTATTGCAAGCCGACAGCTCACTTATAGCCAAAAAACGGCTGAAGCGTTGTTCGAACTCATCAATATACCTCCACAAATCAGCAAAAAGGTCATCGGGCTGTCTGTTAGTGGGAACAACAAGCGTGAGATAGGCTGCAGAACCTAGTGCCTGCTTTGTTTGCTGATATCGCCGCATGTTACGATACGGTGCTCACCGGTGGTTGGTAGTAATTCGTCGGTGCAGGCGTCGTCTGCAAACCTGTGTTTGGTGATACATTTGTGTTACTCGATCCTGAGCTTTGGCTACCTACGCTCGATGCCCCATTCGTCTGTTGCACACTACTTGCGGCAGCTTGGTTATGCATTAGACGCGGCACAACTCTACCCAGGTCGAGCGTCATAATAAACCCACTCATAAGGAGTAGTGACACAGCGGTGGTGCCATATGTCAGCGAACGAACACTCCACCCAGATTCACCGATCTTGACGGAACTTATCTGCGTAAATGATTCTTTTACTATGCGCGTTTCATGTACGAGATTCTGCCGCAGCGCAGTTTGCATACGTTTGGAGAAATTTTTTGAACCACAGATAAAGTATGTACTACCCCTGTTGCTACCACTGCAAAGATGTCGAATATGCAAATCAGTGATCGTGCCTTGGACCATATTGGGCACACTACGATTGGCATTACCGCAAAAGAAATACAGACGCAGATACGGGTTCTGTCGAGCGAGTGACAATAACTCTTCATAAAATGGTATGTCAGTGGCAGATCGATTAGACACAAGGAGCGTAACTGGTAAAGGCAGCTGTTTTTCCGCCAGGTAACGAAGCTTGCCAATAAACGGGGTGATGCCTATACCACTCGCAAGCATGACGATTCGCTTATCATACGTAAGATCAAGCGTAAAGTCGCCAAACGGTCCTTGTACTCGTACCGGATCACCCGGTTTCAGACGGGTTGCGGCCCGCGTAAAATCACCGCGTACGCGCATACCAAATTGCAATACACCACTATCAGGGGTACTCGTTATAGAAAAACAACGCATAGGCGTCGGCCTAACGCCTTCGCGAAAACCTATGGCCGCGTACTGTCCAGGCGTAAATACCATCTTATGGTGCGGTTTTTTGGGCACCAGCGTAAGCAAGAGGATATCTCGTATCTGCTGCGATTGTTGTACGACATACTTATGAATCACGAGTTTTATAATATACACCGAGCCTGAAAGGAAGCCCAAGAAGCATAGTGGCAGATGTCACTATGCTACCGGCAACAAAACAAAAGCGTAACTTTGGTTACAATCTCTGTATTGCTACTACTAGACCACGCCCTGCCTCAACTACACTACTGCTTTGTTGGATCTCTGAAACGTAGCCGAACGAACAGTCGTTAATCATAATTTTGCGTCAATTGGAAGCGCTTATCATATCAAACGCGGATGTCCCGAGAGACACCCGCGTGCACAAGATCTATATGGTCGGGGAGACAGGATTTGAACCTGCGACCTCGCGGTCCCAAACCGCGCGCGCTACCAAACTGCGCCACTCCCCGTTCTTGTCGACAAAAGCAACACCGGTGATTATACGATAAAACTATGTAAACTACCAGACTCGACGTATATGTTCAGCAGATCGGGCTCGGCTTGTCGCTTCGTCTACATCAACGAGCAACGCATTGAATTGTGTACGGCCTGTCATTTCCAGTTCATTTCGGGTCTGGACGCCATCACGCCAACGCGGGACCACAGAAGCAAATGTCACACCGAGCGATGAGTCCAAAGAGCCGCACATTCCAACGTCAGTCATGTGCGCCGTACTTTTTGGTAGTATATCAGCGTCGGCCGTCGGTACATGCCAGTGATCGCCCACAACTACACTTACCCGGCCATCAAGATAGTACCCAATTATGAATTTTTCGCTACTGAAATCACCATGGAGATTTACTACTGTTGCCACTCGCCCGTCAGGTGCCTCGTCGGCTAGAATCTTATCAATCACTCGTAGCGGATTGTCCACTACCTTATCGGCATCACGTCCCACGATCTGCCCCATCAAACTCACCACCAGTACATTACCCTTAGGCGTCACCGCGTATTTGTATCGCAAGCCCGGCGTACCTTCAGGATAATTCGCTGGACGTATAATCGGCTCATCAGGGTCTTCGAGTGCCTGGTAGATCTCGTCCCGCGCCAATGTCCAATTACCGCCAGTGCAAAAATCTACGCCGGCAGCTTGCAGGCGATTAAAATCTTCGGGTGTAATACCTTTGCCCTGACTGACGTTCTCAGCTTGTGCAATTACCAGATCCACTGCATGGTTTCTACGGAGTTCTGGGAGCAGCATTTCGACTGCACCAAGTCCCATTTCTCCCATTATGTCACCGACATATAGAATATTCATCGTTTTCGTCCTATCCGTAGCACATCACTATACCGCGTTCCGTACAAAAGCTCTCCTGCGTTTTTTGAACACATAGGCTACTTAGCAAATTCTATGGCCCGGGTTTCGCGAATAACGTTTACTTTGATTGTGCCAGGATAATTCATATTCGATTCAATCTTAGTCGCAATATCCCGGGCAAGACGTATAGCCGTCAGGTCATCAACTTGCTGTGGGCGCACGAATACACGAACCTCGCGACCCGCACTAATCGCATATGATTTTTCAATTCCGTTAAAGCCATTGGCGATGTTTTCAAGTTCCTTCATACGCTCTACGAAGTTCTCAGCACTAATGTTACGAGCACCGGGACGACTTGCTGATATTGCATCACACACTCGGATGATGAGCGCTTCAACACTTGTTGCTTCGACATCATCGTGGTGTTGTTCTGCAGCCAACGCTACAGCTTCGGGGGCTCCATACTTACGTAGCATTTCACCACTAATATGATGATGCTTGCCTTCCATTTTGTGCGTGAGGGCCTTGCCTAAGTCGTGCACCAATGCCGCATATTTTGCTACCTTGACGTTTGCCCCGATTTCTTCAGCGATCATACCTGCCATGTGCGCCATCTCAGTGGAGTGTTTAAGCACGTTTTGACCGTATGATGTGCGATATTTGAGCTCACCTAGCAAATGCAAGATCTCTTTAGGCACGCCAATAACACCGACTTCGCGTGCTGCATCTTCACCGGCCCGTACCACGTCCTTCTCAACATTTTTTTGTGCCTTAGCGACAACTTCTTCAATACGACCGGGATGCACACGCCCATCTTTGAGCAGTAATTCCAAAGCCTGCCGGGCAACCTCGCGCCGAACTGGGTCAAAACTACTCAGTACAATATACCCCGGCGTGTCATCGACCATGATATCAACACCAGTAGCACGCTGTAGCGCCTGGATGTTGCGGCCTTCTTTACCAATAATCCGGCCCTTCATCTCTTCATCTTCTAATTTAACACTCGTCACCGTTCTTTCAGCGGTAACTTCACTAGCCATACGCTCCATAGCGGTCGCAATGATAAGTCCCGCCCGCTCTTCAGCGTCTTCTCTAGCTTCATTCTGGAGCTTCGCAACCAAGCCTGTAAGGTCGTTACGAATATCCCGCTCCGTCATTTGTAGCAGTTTTTCAGCGGCTTCTTTTTTATCGAGTTTGGCAATTTTTTCAAGCTTTTCTTGTTGCTTGCCACGAATCTCGCGAATCTCATTTTTCAACTGCTCTAGTTCATCCTCGCCTTTGCGAAGCTTATCAGTACGCTTGTCGAGTTCATCAAGTTTGTTGTCGAGCGATGCTTCACGCTGTACTAGCCGGTTCTCGAGCTCTTTTAACTCGCTCCGCCGACTCTTCTCGTCCTTTCGTGCCTCTTCAGCAACGCGCGCTGCGTCATCACGAGCACTCTGCAACAACTTATCTGCTTCCTTTTTTGCTTTCGCAAGCTCTTTTGCGGCCTTGTCTTCGTTGACGGCATTTTTGCGTTTTTGTACATATGTACTCCCGCCATAGCCTAGCCCCAAGCCAACTATGGCCAGCAGCACTGCCAGTATTTCCATGTGTTTCCTTTCTGTCGCACAGGTTAGCACCAAGGACAATCGCTCTCACATCTCTAGTCTTTGGATGCCAATCTGAATATCAATAAATAAGTGTCGTACGGTTGGATTTGTCCCAAAAAAACAACAATTCCTGCTTTAATAATACGCTTGCCGTCACGATATCGTCAAACAGCACTATCTCACGGTCATTTTTTTGGCTGAGTAATGTGAGCGTCGGCACCGTAAAACGGTAACGCCAGCTCATCCGTTTTCCCATTCATAAGCCGATGGATGCCTGTTAGCAGCCACGAATGACCTTGCTCGGCAACAATTGGTATGTGATAGCTCTCACTGAGCGCATTAGCAACTGTCAGTCCAATGCGCAGACCTGTAAAGCTCCCCGGACCTTGGAAACATACTATACCCTGCATATCCTCCCAGTTTTTTTGCTGCGATATTAGTAAGGCTTCGATTGTACTGTGTAACGTCTCGGCGAGCTGACGATGTGCCAGCCAGGTTCTCTGCGCCAGCTGCTGTTCATCGTCATACAACGCAAGCTCGGCTTCCGGCTTATCCGTACGCAAGGTTACTATGATCATCTGACAACATCCTCCAGTACATAGGCTAGTTCTACTGGATATGAAATTGTGATGCTACGCTTCTCGTCACCCGCCTGCTCAAACTGTACCGTTAACCGCCGATCAGGTAGCACGTCATGGACGATCTCTCCCCACTCTATCACCGTTACATACGCAGGATCGCCAATAAGCTCGTGTAACTCATCACCTACGATGCCAGCCTCGCCTAAACGGTAGAAATCGAAGTGAGCAACGACGAAATGTGGCGCCTGGTATTCACGACTCAGCGTGAACGTTGGGCTCCCCACCCGGTCACTACTTCCAGTGCCACGCACCAAACCACGCGTGAATGTTGTTTTTCCGCCCCCTAGATCACTTACTAGCTCTATAGTCTCGCCGCCACGCAGCTTACGCCCAACCACTTCACCAAGTTGCTCAGTTTGTTCAGCACTGATGGATTCTGTTTGCCAGCTCATACCGCTACTCATACCTCCATATCCTACCGCGAGTATAGTGACATCAGCAAGTGCAACGATCATAGGATGCCAACTTTCACTACTTAGCGTATCCCATAGATCATGATTAGCACTGAAAGGCTGTATACTATACGTATGCTACGACTTAGCGACAGCTTGCTCAATCGGCCAGTCATGAGTTTGCGCACTGGACAACAAGTTGGTACTACTCTCGGAGCTATCATCAATCCCAACAACCTCAAAATAGAGGGCTTTTATTGTAGCAGCAACTTTAGTAAGCATGAATGCGTTTTGCTGTACCAGGATATTCGCGACATTATTCCACAGGGTTTCGTGGTAGACGATCACGAGGCCCTTACTCCACCAGAGGAGCTTATCAGGCTTAAAAGTGTCATGGACATAGGGTTCCAACTGCTTGGTAAACCCGTCGTAACGATATCCAAGAGGCGTGTCGGTAAAGTGAATGACTATGCGACTGAGATTGAAACAATGTATGTCCAAAAGATCTATGTTTCGCGCAGCGTTCTCAAAAGCTTGACTGAGGGAAGTTTGAGCATCGACCGAAACCAAATTAATGAAATTACGGACAAAAAAATTATCATTAACGAACTACTCAACAGTACGCCAGCCGCGGCTAGCATACCGGCATAAGTGCTTATATTTTTGCAACCGGGCTGTAATAACCGCCGTACTCCGCTATGGTGCATCTTTAATCGCTGCAACAATATCCTCATAACGAAAACCCTGGCGTGCTAGGTATTGTATGAGTTTGCGATCATCCTGGTATCTCGTTTGTTTACGCTTACGAACTATCAACGTACGTAATAGAGTATGCTCATTTACTTGGTCTCCACTAAGGGCTTGCTCAATCACATCATCATCAACATGCTTCTGTCGCAGCTCTTGGACTAAACGATGCCGACTGGCTTGCTTCAGCATGCGACGGTTATGTACCCATGCCTCGGCGAACTTGGCATCATTCACCATGCCAATTCGTTCTAACCGCTCTAGCAGTTGCTGTGACATCGATTCATCATACCCTTTGCGACTAAAATAATTTGTAAGCTCCCATCGACTACGCATACGCCGTGCTACATACGACAACGTAAGTCCGTATGCTTTATCTCGGGTGGCAAGTATTTGGTATGCCTGAAGTTGCTGCACGTCTAGTTGCTGTCCAACTACGAGCTTTGTGTCCAACAACGCGTCAGGGCTTAATGTAAACGCGTACCCTCCGTCAACGTACACCTCATAGCCACTCTTGGTTTGTTGCGTTTTTTTAATCGCGGTAACTTGCATATCGTATTCAGCGACTTTCTTCTATCAGTACAATCACTGGCATGAAGCGGGCGGTAAACAGCAGCCCGTTTATGCCACCATGCACATACCTAGCGAATATGCCCAAGCCACGTCGTATACCATTGCTATGAGGCTTCATTATTGCCACGTCCTGGTTTGATTTTTATGCTCACGCTCGATGAATGCTTGTTCCAGGTCAATATTAAGCTGGTTGCACAGGTCAATGAGTATCGTAAAAACATCAGCCGCCGCATCGCTGCAATCTTCAATCGCTGCATCTGTAGCCTGTGCTAAATTAGCCCGTTTGCGGGCCGCTTTCGCAAACTCGCCCGCCTCCTCGAGTAATAGCATGAATTTTTGGCTGAGTATTTCTTCATCGAATCCGCGCTCATGCATAACTTGCCGCACATATTGCTGATATGCAACTAACGATGTGTTTTGGGTACTGTTTGCGTCTGCCATCTATGCCCTCCATCACTACTTGTTACATTACCCGTGACTCTCACGAATGCTCCTCGGGCTTTCTGCTGCGCACGATGCAAAGTCACTATAGTTATCTTGTATTGGCTATGCTGACTTGCGTCCAAAGAATACGCAGCTCCGTGTTACTCTTTGGCGGCAGCCTCACGGACCTTGTCTGCCAACTCGCTCCGGACTTTAGTATGTTCCTGCAAATATGTTTTTGCCGCCTCGCGCCCTTGTCCGATCTTCTCACCATTGTACGCAAACCACGCGCCAGCCTTTTCGACAATAGCGTATTTGACCGCCAAATCTAGAATATCGCCAGTAGCGCTAATGCCTTGGTTGTACATGATATCGAACTCCGCTTCACGGAACGGCGGCGCAACTTTATTCTTAACTACCTTAACCCGAGTCCTGTTGCCAATAACAGAATCGCCAGCTTTAATCTGGGAAATCCGCCGTATGTCCATACGCACACTCGCGTAAAACTTCAACGCATTTCCGCCAGTAGTAGTTTCCGGGTTACCAAACATAACACCGATCTTCATGCGAATTTGGTTAATGAATATAACCGTCGTGTTGCTACGGCTAATGACCCCTGTCAATTTACGCAATGCTTGACTCATTAAGCGAGCCTGCAACCCCATCTGTGGATCACCCATGTCGCCCTCTATCTCAGCACGCGGCACCAGCGCTGCCACAGAGTCAACGACAATAAGGTCAACCGCACTAGAGCGTACCAATGTCTCGGTAATTTCTAGGGCCTGCTCACCATTGTCTGGCTGGCTGAGCAGCAGATTTTCAACATCTACGCCTATGCGCTTAGCGTAGGCCGGATCAAGCGCATGCTCGGCATCAATGAATGCCGCCGTCCCACCAGCCTTCTGTACTTCCGCAATTGCGTGCAAGGTCAGTGTAGTCTTTCCTGAGCTCTCTGGCCCGTATATCTCAATAATGCGCCCCTTTGGAATGCCGCCGCCTAACGCCAGGTCAAGACTCAAGCTGCCGCTTGGCGTCGTTGCGACATTAATCGCATGCGATTCACCCAGCTTCATGATTGAGCCTTTTCCGAATTGCTTTTCTATAGTTTCAAGCGCCAGACCTAAGGCCTTACTCTTGCCTTCACTGTCGGCTGGTCGTACTGGTGCATCTTTAGTCCCTACTGCTTTTGCCATTTTCTCCTCCGTTCCTACGTCTCCAGTAACCTATGGCTACCTGATTACATACTACTTGTGTATACGGTTATACGCCTGCTACTACGCGAATACAACTTATTTATTAATTCTATAGGACGGACCTATATACGCCAATTTATATCTCGCTACCGTTCGCCAATTCATGCCTAAGGATGTCCTTAAACTCCTTATTTTGCTTGTGATTACTAACGAATTCGTAGTACTCACTTGGCCCGGAAAATTGTTCTAAAATTCTTTTTGGAACAATCCATTCATCTGTGATCTGATGCAAATAATACGGCAAACTTGAGTACTCATATTCACGCCAGTCGTGAGGCACTACATGTATATACCGTGTTATATGTTCCACATATGAATCATCGGATATTAGGGCCGCCTTATAACGCGACTCAAACAGCGGGCCACTCCGTTTGTACTTCTTATTAAAATACATGCTGTAGCTAGTAAGGAGGCTACGCATGAATTCTGTCATTGCACCTCGCTGGCGCTGGTACACCAGAAGGTGAGCATAGCTCGGCATTATACAAAAGGCTACCAGTTCCAAACGGTTGAAGTAGTTTGGAAAAGACACGCCAGCACTATTCTTTACTTCTGCTAGCGAAAGGTACCGAGCAAACAAATGTAGCATTTTTTCAAAATCCGCAGCATCACGAAAGATACGAAGCCGGTTTCCACCTCTAAAATACACGTGGTAGTAGCTTTCCTGAAGGTCATCCTTTAATACATGTCTGCTGGGCATGTATTTATTATGCCATTAATACGACATGTTCAGAGGCCCATTCCTCGTTTTTTTCAGCGCATCGAAGACTATGCTGCTTGTGGTTTTTGTATATAATATATAGTGACTATGCGAATACCAGACGACTTGGTGGAGAAGTTGTTGACAACAACCGGCAAATTTAGCGATGAGCAGCTAAAATCTCTCAGAGAACAAGAAAAGAGCGAGAAAAAGGCGTTACAGGATATAGTTGTGAACACCAACACGCTGAGTGAGCAGGAGCTCACGAAACTATACGCCGATGAGATTGACGTACCATTTGTAGAGCTCAATGCTAGAGAGCTGCATAAAGACATCTTAAAGATCATCCCTGAACGAATTGCCAAGCAGTACCACGCTATCGCTTTTGACATCGACAAAGACAACGTCGTACTAGTCGCGATGGAAGACCCTGATGATGTACCTGCTATAAGTTTCTTGCAAAAACGGCTGGGCCAGCCAATCCGCGTACACATAGCTACCGAAACTAACATCCAGGCAGCGCTCGACCAATATGGCGATAGCAACGTAGGAACCGAACTCGCCAAAGTTATGGCTTTCGAAGATAAGGAACTTGATGACGAAGAACTCGATGAAGAAGACGTTGCCGAAGATTCACCAATCGCACAAACGGTCAACCTGCTGATTGATTACGGTGTAAAAGCCGGCGCTAGTGACGTACACATAGAACCCCGCGAGAATTTTGTTCTCATACGCTACCGCGTTGATGGTATACTCCGCGAAGCTAATAAGCTACCACGCAAGGTACTCAGTTCGCTCACTAGTCGCATTAAGATTCTTGCCAACTTAAAGATAGACGAACACCGCGCTCCGCAAGACGGCCGGTTTAAAGTATCAGTTAACGACCACATTTACGCGCTCCGCGTTTCCACCTTACCAATTGTCGACGGGGAAAAGATAGTGATGCGTATCCTAGACGAGTCAAGCAAACCAGCCACACTTGAAGAGCTCGGCTATTGGGGCTACTCATTGCGCGCCGTCCAACATGCTATTGTGCAGCCACACGGTATGGTACTCGTCACCGGACCAACTGGCTCCGGGAAGTCTACTAGCTTATTCAGCGTACTGACCATCCTCAATACACCAGGTGTCAACATAAGCACCGTAGAAGACCCTGTCGAGTACCGAGTCGTTGGAGCTAACCAAACACAGGTGAACCCTGCTGCCGGCATGACATTTTCTAGCGGATTGCGCGCTCTACTACGCCAAGACCCGAACATCATCATGGTCGGCGAGATACGCGACGGCGAAACAGCTGATCTAGCCGTGCAAGCAGCGCTAACCGGGCACCTGGTATTTAGTACCCTGCACACTAATAACGCCGCAACTTGCTTGCCGCGCCTTCTCGATATGAACATCGAACCATTTCTGATCGCCAGTACCGTGCGCATTGTAATTGGCCAGCGTTTAGTGCGTAAACTGTGTCCAGATTGTCGTGAAGAATCTACCCCTGATAGTGCTATCATCGCACAACTGACGAAATCATTTAAATTGCAAGACGCTGACTCCATGAGCCGGCTACATAAGTTAGAGAATGAAGCTATAGCAGACAACATAGGTACTAAGACAATTAGCAGAACCAACAAGTCTTCTGCCACCGAAGCTTCTACGAGTGAAAAAACCATTGCCAGAATCTGGAAAGCCCACGATGACGGGTGTGACAATTGTGGCCACACTGGGTACCATGGCCGCATTGGTATATACGAGGTACTCACTAACAGTGGCAGCATCCAGCAGCTCATAATAAATACCTCCCCGAGTGAGAATATTGAAAAACAAGCCGTTGCTGAAGGTATGGTTACAATGCAACTCGATGGTTTAATAAAGGCGCTGCGCGGTCTGACCACCATTGAAGAAGTTTTACGCGTCACCGCAGAGGAGTAGTATCATATGCAGTTCATATACAAAGCAGCCAGATCAGACGGATCCAGCGCTAGCGGTACAATAGAGGCTGCCGACCATGCGGCGGCCGTTGCTTCCCTGGCACGACAAGGACTGCACCCGCTCGTCGTTAAAGCTCGCGGTGCAAAAAAAGGCTTAGGGAGTGACATCAGCTTCGGTAAGAAAGTCAAGACTACCGACATGGTTATTTTTGTTCGTCAGTTCTCTACCATGATTTCTGCGGGCGTACCACTAGCACGTGGTTTGTCCACGTTAAAGGAAAGCCCGAGTGCACCATATTTCAAAAAGGTCCTTAGTGATATCACCAAAGATGTCGAAGGCGGGTCTCAGCTGGCTGATGCCTTCGCTAAGTTCCCGAATGTATTCAGCGAAGTATTCGTCAATATGGTGCGCGCCGGCGAAGAGGGAGGAATCCTTGACGAAATCCTCAAGCGGCTCGCACTACAAGAAGAGCAGGCTGCTAGCATGCGGAAAAAAGTAAAGAGTGCCATGGCGTATCCTCTTGTCATTCTCGTCGTCACGATCATAGCATTCTTTGGCATCATGCTTGGCATCATGCCAAAGATTGCAAAAATATTTAAGCAAATAACTACCCCGGGTACGCAGCTACCGATACAGACGCGTATTCTGCTTAGTATTAGCCATTTCTGCAAGGAGTATGCCCTATACATACTGCCAGTCATGATTATTATCATCTTCCTAGTGATGCGTTACATAAAAACACCACGGGGCAAGTACCAGTTCCATGCCTTAATGCTACGTACGCCCATTATCAAAATGATCATAATCAAGGTGGCTATTGCCCGATTCGCACGCACCTTTTCTTCGCTAATGGCGGCCGGCGTTGGCGTACTTGACGCGCTTGCCATTACTGGTGGTGCCATTGGCAATAAAGTGATAGAAAAAGAGCTAGTTGGAGCCGCGCAACAGGTTAAAGAAGGCAGGCAGCTCTCAGAGGTGCTCGCCGAAAATCCACACTTTCCTCACATAGTTCCACAAATGCTAGCCGTTGGTGAAGAGACTGGTAAAACTGATATCGTCCTCGTGAAAGTTGCGGATTTCTATGAAGAAGAGGTCGCCGTGACTATAGATGGATTAGCCTCCATTATTGAGCCTGCAATGATTATCCTGCTAGGAGCCGGCGTTGGCGTAATTGCTGCTAGTGTTATGGGCCCCATCGCCTCAATGAGCACCCATATCGGTAATAGCTAGCAAACGCAGGTCTACCATAGTTTTTTCAGTTCTCAAGGGCGTATCTTGACGTTATACAGCTTATGTTTATAATAAGCCCTAGGCTTCTGTAGTCACCGACTTACGAGCGGTAGCTACGAGCAAATCAAACATATCAATATTATACAAGGAGGGTGGGCCCTTATGGTTTCACTGAAGAATAGATCGAAAGGCTTCACGATTGTGGAACTTTTGATCGTAATAGTTGTCATCGCTATCTTGGCAACATTGGTCATCGTTACCTTCACAGGCATTCAGAAAAAAGCACGTGACAGTCAACGTATGACTGACATTAATGCACTCGACAGCCATCTGCAGGCATACTACGCCGAAAATGGCTACTACCCAACGTACGCCGACCTGACTACAGCAACCTGGGTCAGCACTAACTTGAAGGGTCTCGATCCTGCGGCATTAGTTGGCCCTAATGGCGGTACATTGGTTGCCGGAGCAGCAACTGGTGACTCGTACGGGTACGCCGTTACTCCAACCGGCTGCGACAACTCATCAAGCACCAATGACTGCACTGGTTTCACGTTGACAGCAATACTTGAAGCCAACGGCCAGGTGTACACCAAGAGCAGTAACACGTAGTAGCACAAGAGCTGGATGCCTCACCCACCTCGACGAAACGGAGCTCATCTCAAAGAGCTCCGTTTTTTTAGTAATCACCGTGCCTTTTATACCTTTAGACATTCCCAGCCTATTTCCATATAATAATATAGGAAGCGTAAGTGTTTTTTACAGACAGCATGCAAAAGCAAACAGGTTTTACTATAGTAGAAATAATGATCACTATTGTGTTCCTTGGTTTTGCAGTCGCGAGTGTCACAGAGATCTACCTGAGTATACAGAACCTACAAGAACAGACTGCATGGCTACAAATCGCATCGCACGCCGCACAAACAGAAGTTGAGAGCCTTCGTAATGATAACTACAATAGCCTTGCTAGTGGCAGCACTATAAACTTCACAAGCCAGCTACCCACATCACTGCCGCAACCCTGTACCGGCACCGTAGCAATTAGCGAACCGCAGGGACAACCCGGGCTTAAGCGTGTCGACGTCACCATTTCTTACAATGACCACGGCTCGCAACGCCAAGTCGAGCTAACCTCGCTTATAGGCATTATCGGGATAACGCAATGAGCAGACTACGCCAGTTAGGTGAATCGCAAGCAGGGTTAACCCTCGTAGAACTACTTATAGCGTTAATCCTCACCGCAGCTTTGTCTGGGCTCATTATCAGCTTTTCGGTTGACAAGCTCGAGCAAAGCGCGATACAGACTATGCGGTACGATCTACTTACGAATGCCGAGACTGGATTAAATCGTGTCACTAACGACATACGTATTGCCTCTGACGCGGATACTAACAATCGTTGGCAAGACCCTTACTCGCCCGGCGCACCTAGCAACGAACTAAGCTGGCAATCCAACAGTAGCACGCTCGTTCTAGCGATAGCAGCCGTGGACAACAAAAATAACATCATATTTGATGATGCACACGATTACGTTAGCGCTAAGAATAACATCATCTACTATGTACAGAACGGCAGTTTGTATCGCCGTGTACTGGCTGCCCCTGTCAGCGGAAATGCCGCTGTCACTACATGTCCACCGATCGACGCCACTACTTCCTGTCCGGCTGATGCAGATGTCCTAGATAACGTCAGCTCGTTTTCTATACAGTATTACGACAGTAATGGTACAGTCACGACACCAGTCGACGCACATTCCGTCCAGCTGAATGTCACCCTGTCTGAGAATAAATTTGGCCAGAACATAAGTGTGCAATATGCAACAAGGATGGTTTTCCGTAATGGGTAACATACATATACCTTTACATAGCAATATAAGAGCCCATCGTCGCACCAAACGTGACGAACGCGGCATGATATTAGTAAGCGCCCTGATTATAACAACTGTGTTAATGATGGTAGGATTCACCCTAATCAGTGCCGTTGCCGGTCAATACAGTCTGGCAAACGACAACGTCTACGCCGACAATGCCATTCTGACAGCCGAAGCAGGCATAGAACAATCGATAGAGCAGCTAAATCAGAGTGACAGCTTTGCTGGATATACATCGGCGCAAACACTATTCAATAACAGCACACAAGGCTACGGCGTATTCACGTCAACCGTCACCAATAACACTGACAATAGCAACGCTAAGACTATCGTTGCTAAAGGGAGCATATACTACTACGGACAAACAACTAATCCGGTAAGTAGTCGGACTGTCCGCGTTACCGTTGTTGGCACTCAGTCATCCGGATACTCGGTGTTTACCGGGCCTGGGGGCCTAATCCTGAGCGGTAGTGGCGCCATTACAAACTCACCAGTCTACGTTAATGGTACTATAACGATGTCCGGCGCCTCATCTATCGGCACCCAGAGTCAGCCACTAACGGTAGATGCTGGTAATATTGCCTGTCCATCTGGCGGTGGATCAGGCTGGCCACAACTCTGTACAAGCTCACAGCCTATCAGTATGGCCCAGAGCACTAGAATATATGGTAGCGTATGTGCGACCGGACAGACGAGTACCGGCCCGAACAATAATATCCAGAGTGGCAATGGCGGCTCCGGGCTGGAAATTGGATGTACTGCCCCCTCGGTATCTGAACCAACATACGATCGCACTGCGCAAATTAACGCAGTAACGACAACTGCTAGCTCCACAAACTCAGCTTACGACTGTACGCAATGGAATAGTACAAATGGCTTCAGCCGCACGTGGCCGGCCAACCTAGAGCTTACGGGCAATGTTAACATTGCCAGCAGTTGCAATCTGACGCTTACTGGTGACGTCTATATTACTGGAAATCTAACCATTGGTGGTGCCGCCAAAATTGGTGTCGCCAATACGGATGCAAATGGTAACCCTATTACGACCAGACCTGTTATTATCGTCGACGGTACTATCAATGTCGCCGGATCGGGCAGTATGATAGCAAACAGTTCAGGCACGGGCGCAGAGTTTATCAGTTTCAAGAGCGCTAACCCCTGTACTACAGCTACACCTACAAACTACTGCAATACCATAAGTGGCACCGATCTCTACAACTCCCAATCACAGACAACGGTAACCGTCGGCGGAGGTGCTGCCAGTCTCGCCGGCTTTGTTTTTGATGCCTACTGGGGGGAAATTGACGTCACCGGCAGCGGTAATGTCGGCGCTGCGCTAGGACAAACCGTCAACATGAGTGGCTCTGGTACCGTAACGTTCGGCACCAAGGTTGGAGCTGGTGCGCAGACATGGACTATTAGTAGCTACCAAATCATCCCCAATTCATCATAGTACCTCGGTTCGTTCGAAGGGTGACAGCCTGAGCTACTGTCCGCAAAAACCTTGTACCTATGCCTCATAAGTGATGGTATACTTGTATATGAAACGCTTATGCAAGCAATGTGGGCAATATGACAAATAAAAAACAGTCACCGCTTTTTTTTGAAGACAAGCCTCTGTTTGGTTTTGATATTGGCCATGGCAAGGTTCGAGTCATGCAACTCGATACGAATAAGCACGGCCAAAAGCTTATTGGATACGGCGAAACGACGTTTGAGCCAACCGCTATTAAAGACGGCGTGGTTACGACACCCGAAATTATTGCCGAAGCGGCATTAACGCTATTTCAGCATCACCTGATCGGCGATATAACTACCAATCGAGTTGTTCTGTCGGTGCCCATAGCTCACGCTTTTACCCGTTCTATGGCTATCCCCAAATTAAGTGACAAAGAGCTCAGGGAAGCAGTAATGAACGAAGCCGAGCAATACATCCCGGCCTCCCTGGAAGACTTATATCTCGACTACGTTCGCGCCGGCTCAGACAGTGACACAACCAACGTCCTCATCGTGGCGATGCCAAAGCACATCATCGATTCACACCTTGTGCTAACCCGTATGCTCGGACTAGAGACTGTAGCGATACAGACTTCCAGTGGTGCTGGCGCCCATCTTTTTGCGAGAGATCCTCAGAGTGACATACCTTCGCTCCTCATAGACTTTGGCAGTGACAGCGCGGACATAACTGTCTACGATCAAGGTCCCACCGTTAGTGGTACCGTAGCCTGCGGCAGCGAACTACTCACACAAGCGATCGCCCAGGAGCTTAATGTAACCCAAAAAGAGGCAACCCTCATAAAGGCAAAATACGGGCTAAGCCTTAGTAAAAAGCAGGCTCAGATTGAGACAGCACTCAGTCCAATACTGAGCCTCCTGATAAAAGAGATCAAGCGCACGATACGTTATTACGAGGAACACGCCCGCGATAAGCGTACAATATCCCAAATCGTCATTGCGGGCGGCGGTGCTAATATGCCCGGTTTAGCAGATTATTTGACGAGTAGCCTCCGCTTAGCGGTCAGAGCATTCGACCCTACGGCGTATATAGATTTTGGTAGCCTGCAACCGTTTAATGTAACCGAACGCATGTCATATGTTACGGCGGCAGGGCTAGCGATCACCGACCCGAAAGAGGTATTTGCGTGATCAATCTTTTACCGCCTGACACTAAGAGCGCGTATCGCTACGCTCGCAGTAACCGCGTGCTTCTACGATGGTGCATAACATGCGTCCTAGCACTGACGGGCGCCATACTCATTACCAGTGGAGGCTATATATATCTGAACCAATCCATCACTAACACTTCAAAACAAATTGCAGATACAAACAAGCAGCTAAAAGCTGAGCATTTGTCCTCGATACAAAAACAAGCTAGCACGATATCTGACAACCTCAAACTAGCCGTGCGCGTGTTATCCCAAGAAGTCTTATTCTCTAAATTACTGAAGCAACTCGCTACAGTAATGCCTGCTAACGCTATACTGACGAATCTGACTATTGCCCAAATACAGGGGGGCGTTGACATTACCGCGCAAACCACTAACTACCAAGCCGCTACTCAGCTACAGCTTAACTTAGCCGATCCAAAAAATCAGATTTTCAGTAAAGCTGACATAGTAAATGTGACATGCGGTGCCAGCACAACCGCCGCCATGAACTCAAATTATCCTTGTGTCGTTACATTACGAGCTCTATTTGCAAACAACAGCCAATTTCTGTTTATAAATAATAAGCAGGGGGGCAGCTCGTGAAATCTAAGCAGCTGTTTTTTGCATTGGTCATCCTGCTCGTGTTACTCATAAGCAGCCTGTTCGGCATAGCCTACGGCGCAAACAGCATTATGGGTAAGCAAGCTACTAAACTTTCCAAGTTGCGAGCCGACAGTAATGCACTCGACACACTGCAAGCCTCGGTCGCTAAGAACAAGCAGGATATAGCGAAGTACAGCACTCTCAATGCCATCGCAAAGAATATTGTGCCCCAAGACAAAGACCAAGCAGAAGCAGTCCGTGAGATTGTCGATCTGGCGTCGCAAAGTGGTATAGCTCAACTTTCCTCTATTACTTTGCCGAGATCCCAACTGGGCGTATCCTCGACAGTTCCCGGCACAAAAACCAACCCTGATCTTACGCAGCTTATAGCGGTGAAGGGTATGCCAGGCGTATACCAGCTACAGATCACCGTTACTGAGGACAAAAAATATGAAATCCCTTATAATCAGTTTTTGACATTTTTGAGTAAACTAGAACAAAACCGACGTACTGCGCAAGTATCCAGTATCACCATTCAACCAGACCCCCAAAAACCAGGACTGGTAGCCTTCACATTAGTCATCAGTGAGTTTATAAAACCATGAAAAGTAATGGCACAAACATGAATGTTAATGATATACCGGCCGAGCTTAGTAAGTTGCTACGCAAATTCAGCGCATACAAAGTTTTTTTGTTCTTTTTAGCTGTAGCCGGGGTATATGGATTCATTGTTTGGCGCATCAATGTTTTCAGTAACGCACCTCCCAACGCTAGCGAACAAGCTGCAAAAACTGTACCTCAACCACGCATAGACCCTGCAACCATCCAGAAAATCGAAAGCCTAAAAAGTAACAACGTACGCGTACAAGCACTCTTCAATAAGGCTCGACAGAGCCCATTCCAAGAATAGATTTCGCTAACCACCCTAACACACACCGATGCACCTGATACGTGATAACGCAGACCCTGGAGCCACAAGTTCTGTTCAATTAAAAACAGATTCCCCTACAGCAGGCTTGACTGGCTGCTGTCTAGCGTTGGCTGTTTGCCTAAATGCCGATACGCTTTATGTGTCACTTTACGGCCCCGAGGCGTCCGTTCTAATAGCCCCACTTGCATAAGGTATGGCTCTATAAAATCCTCAATAGTACTCCGCTCTTCGGCAGTTAACGCAGCCAGCGTCTCAACGCCTACCGGTCCACCGTTGTAGCTATCTATGATAGCAGTAAGGAGCATACGATCAGCCGGGTCTAACCCCAACTCATCTACTTCCAGTAACTCTAATGCCTTAATACTAATAGCAGTATCAATGATTCCATCACTATGTACGTCAGCATAATCACGCACACGCTTCAGTAAACGGTTAGCAATACGCGGCGTTAACCGGCTACGCTCCGCCAACTTTGCGGCAGCCTTGGCATCTATCGTGACGTTCAATATGCCAGCAGCACGAGTAATAATCTGCGCGATTTGTTCAGGCGTGTAGAATTCCAAACGATGGACATGTCCAAATCGGTCACGAAGTGGCGCGGCCAGTGCACCCGTACGAGTAGTGGCACCTATGAGCGTAAACTGTGGCAAATCAAGCCGTAAACTTCGTGCCGATGGGCCTTTCCCAAGCATGATGTCAAGCTTGTAATCTTCCATGGCGCTATAGAGCACCTCCTCCACTGTTCTGTGCAGCCGGTGTATTTCATCGATAAACAGGATGTCACCATCCTGCAGGTTCGTAAGCAAACTAGCGAGATCTCCAGCTCTTTCGATTGCGGGGCCTGATGTAATACGTATCTGCGCACTCATTTCATTAGCTATGACACTCGCCATAGTAGTCTTGCCGAGACCCGGCGGGCCATATAGCAGTACATGATCAAGTGCCTCACCACGTTTTTGAGCAGCTTGGATTGCCAGTTGCAGGTTCTTCTTTAATCGATCCTGCCCAATATAGTTCGCAAAATCATGCGGACGCAGTTTAACCTCGAGTTCCTGCTCAACCACATCGTCCGCTTGCGGTGCTGTCCCAACTATTCGTTCGATCATCACATAGTATTATACGCCACGTTATGTCTTCGATACGAAAGCCACTTTCAATAGGAAGAAGCACGCAGACAAATACTACTACCCTGTAGCTCAGCCTTTAAGCGCTAGCCTGATACGCTCTTCGGTTGCAATCGTTGGATCAATATTTTTAAGTGCTGCGGCAGCATCCTGAGGAGCGTACCCTAACGAAATTAGCGCCTCAGCCGCTTCATCCATCGTACTCACGCCTGGACGAGATACCACACCTTCGGCGGCATCGGACGCCACCAAACCGACTTTATCACGTAGTTCCACTACAATCTGCTCAGCTGCACGCTTTCCAACCCCCTTAGCAGTCTGTATTAGCGTAACGTCACCGGCAGCAATCGCTCCACGCACTGCTGGTGCCGTCCCAATATCCAACACTGCAAGTGCAACCTTTGGGCCAACATTTTTTACGGCGAGCAGCTGCTCAAAAAGTTTTTTAGTATCCAGTTGTACGAAACCGAACAGATCATATGACTGTTCACGTATATGTTCATGTATATACAAGAGCACTTCTTTACCCGTAGCCAACCGTCCATAATCCTCTGCCGTCACTAACAAACCATATCCCACACCGTGCACATCCAGCACGACCATGTCACCCAGTTTTTCGCTCACCACGCCGTGTAATGTTGCTATCATTGTCTTTATTATCCCACAATCTCACTTGAAATAAACATACCTCCATGACCACCGACCTATACCGCTTCAAATAACAAGGCGTGGCGTGTGCGAAGAACAACAAGAACGCAACAGTAGCTATTGCCGAGTGCTATCCTCCGGCTCTGCGGGAGGGGGAGCGGGTGCTGCAAGAGTAGATATAACATAATTACTGCTGCTTACACTGGGAGCCTGTAGATCATTCGGAGGCATAATCTCTCCTTTGCGGTGCTTGTGAGCTTACATATGTATCGTATCACGCTTATGTTAATGAGCCTACGCTGCCTCCGTTTGTTTGCGCGTGAGTCAGTGCCGCGGCAATTGCGTCGGCAGCATCATCGGGCTTAGGCACCGTCTCAAGACCAAGTATGATGCGCACCATTTCTTGGATCTGTTTTTTGTCAGCCTTGCCGTAGCCTGTTATTGCCTGCTTGATTTGCAAAGGTGTGTATTCATAAATTGTGAGTCCCGCCTGTTTACCACATAACAACACTACACCGCGAGCCTGCGCCACAGTTATAGCAGTAGTTACATTCCGCGCAAAGAATAATTTTTCTACACTCATCACAGCCGGCCCTGATGAAGCTATAATATCGGTCAGCTCGTCATAAATTGTCTGCAGACGCACCGCATCATCTTCGTGCACGGGGGTACGAATTACCCCACCATCTACTAACATAGATTTGCCGCGCTGAACGTCAATAATTCCAAACCCTAGTATCCCCGTGCCCGGGTCAATCCCCAGTATTCTCATACCCTACCATCTTTAAAGCCAGTTCCAATACTCCACTAGATGATGCACCAATATACCCCACTTTATTTGTTTGGCGCACCGACCACGGTACACCTGCAAAAGTTGCAGACACGCCTCCGGCCTCCCGCAAAATTAAGTCTGCAGCACTTATGCCGTAAGGATCTGCCGTTGTCAGCGCCGCATCAGATCCTCCAGCGGCAACACGAGCTATACCATATGCACCAGAATTAAACGAGTGCGTGCGTATTCCCTCGTTAACACAGGCATCGATTATATTCCCCAATGTACGCTCGGGCGTGCCAACCCGGCTACCCATATAGAAGAACATGTTGTTCGACGTGGTCTTTGCACTTACTGAGATAGGACGTTTATTGCAGTATGCTCCCTTACCCTTTTCCGCTACATATAGTCGATCCATAAACGGGTCGTATATAACACCTGAGAGTACTTCATCTTCTTCTACGTATGCCGCCGTGAACGTCGAAAGCGGAGCTCCAATAACAAAAGGCATCGTGCCATCTATAGGGTCAACCAACCAACGCGAAGTAGCGTCTGGGTTATAGCTCTGCTCTTCTCCCCAAACACCATGACCTGGATACCGTTCTTTAACCGCGTCTATGACCATTTGGTTGATAGCAATATCCGCTTCAGTGACAGGAGAGTTGTCACCCTTCCAGGTAACGTTTTGCGTCGCAAATGCGTTACGCATAGTGCTCTTTGCTTGATGGGCTAGCGTTATAAGAAACTCTACCCTGTCACTTAATTGCATGTCCGCATTATAACAGTGATTCGTCAATGTCGAAATTGACATGCGTATTCTGGACGTCATCGATATCATCTAGTGCGTCCATTAAGCGCATAATCTTGCCGGCAGTTGCCTCGTCCGTGATTTCGATAGTGGTATTCGGAACATATGTGAGTTCTGCTTCTTGAATAGCAAAACCAGCAGCTTTTAGCGCATCACGGACTTTTGCCAAGTCAGTCGGTTCTGTATACACGAGTGATTCGCCACTTTCTTCCTGGACATCACTAGCGCCAGCGTCAAGCGCCTGCAGCGTCAGCTCATCGCTGACACTATCTACACGAATCATCCCTCTTCGATCAAACTGAAATGCAACAGCACCCTTTTCGGCAATATTACCGCCGTGCTTACTAAATGCCAGCCGTACCTCAGGATACGTACGATTTATATTATCAGTGGCGGCTTCAACAATAATAGCCACGCCACCCGGGCCATAGCCTTCGTATAGTACTTCCTGAAGTTGAGCGGCTGATTTATCTTTGGCACGGTCAATACTCCGCTGGATATTCGCCATTGGCATATTGGCAGCTCTAGCCTTGTCTATCGCTAAACGCAACCCAAAATTCATGTCTGGGTCGGGACCACTACGTGCTGCTATAGCAATTGCATTACCTAATTTGGTAAATAATGCACCTCGAGCCGCATCTTTAGCGCCCTTTTCACGTTTAATAGTTGACCATTTTGAATGCCCTGACATGTTGCTTCCTGACTCTATTACATCTGTTACTGTACCAGAATTCGTATAAAATGTGAATCGATATCAATTTGCTAACCAAAATAAAACCGACGCTCATTTCAAGAACGTCGGCTAATCACCAGTAAGTCAAGTTACCGGCTGAATGGCAGTTGTCCGCTTTTACGCAGATCGGCGGCATATTTCCTAGTCCGCTCGTCGATACGGCCAGATTGGGCGAGTTCCGGGAATTCAGCTTCCTTGCGGTGCAAAAAACTGACGATCTTTTGATCAAGATGTTTCGAACCCATAAACCTTTCCTCCACCTTATACGCCACTGGTCCTTGGCGCTGCATATAGTATATGACGAACCCCTACATATACGCTGTAACCAAGCCACGTTAAAAATATGTAAAAAATATCTCTTCCTGAAAGTCAGCCAACCGGCTGTGATGCACCGTCGACTTCACGTATGAGCTTCACTAACTCGTCCGGTGTCGCCCATGCCTTAAGCATATAGTGCATCGCGCCTAATGCAAAAGCCTCGTCAATTTCATTCTGATCATCATAATTGCTAAAAACAATGATTTTTGTATTAGGATAGTTTTTCTTAGGCCGCATTTTTTGCAAAAACTCTATGCCATCCATGACAGGCATACGCAAATCCAATAGAATAATGTCGGGATTTTCGGTCTTCAGGATCTCTAGGGCTTCTTTACCGTCATACGCCCTGAGCAACGAAATATTAGCAGCACCGAGCACACGAGCATATGCCTCATTTAAAAGTTGCTCATCCTCAATAATAAGAACTTGCAAGTTTTTGTCGCTCATAGCCATAATATTCCCTTCCCTTTCTATCGCTATTATTATACGTAGTCTTGTATGTTGATCTGTAAGCAAATTCGCACATTACGTAAAATTAGCTGTCATTCGCTAGCTATACTTACGCGCGGACTCCTAACCAACCCCGTGCTCACCTTGTTTTTTATTGTGCATGAGGGGCACGGAAATAGCAAATGTCGTACCATGGTGCAGCGTCGATTGTACGCTCACAGCGCCCTTATGCAGGCGTACAATCTCAGAGACAAGATATAATCCTATGCCAGTGCCGCCGGCCTGGATGCTAAGTGGATTGTGTATGCGTGAGAACTTAGCGAACAGCTTGCTGAAATCGGCCTCTCGAATTCCTACGCCTGTATCAGTAACACTTAAGCGACATTCACCCTTCGATGCGTATAGATCAACCGTTATCGTACCGCCATCATGAGTGTATACACAGGCATTACGGAGTACATTCTCAATAGCCACCCGGAAGTGCGTTTGGTCCACTTCAACCCAAACTGGACGCGCAGGCATGTGCAAAGTGTAGCGATGTTTGTGCTGCTCAAACGCAGCATGCATATCGTCCCACACTTGCTGAACTAGCATACGCATATCCAGACGAACCGGAGCCATAACAAGACGTCCGGTATCAACCCGCGCAGCATTGAGGATTTGGTTAACAATCTGAATTTGGCGCTCGTTGCTTTCAAATGCCTTTACTAGCAAATCTGCCTGGTCGTCAGTTATATCACCTGCATAACCCTGCAGGACCATGCCTACGTACTGTTTAACGGCTGTAGCAGGAGTACGCAATTGGTGTGACGCCAACGCCACGAATTCATCCTTACTACGATTAATTTCTAGTAGTTCTTTATTACGACGTTGGAGCATTTTTGCCGCTTGATGATTTAGCTCATCCTGGCGGCGCGCAAATGCCACTTGCGTCTGCAGGTTCTTACGTTCAGTCATGTCCGCTACAACACCATGAAATACTTTTTTATACGCATAGTCTGCAAGCGCACCACGTATCACTACCCAACGCCCCTCACCATTTTGCAGAGACAGCTGAAATTCCTGATCGAGCGGCTCATGGATAAGTCGACTCCGTTCTATCGCAGCACGTACGCGCGGTCTATCTTCTTGGCGTACCAGGAGCATAAATTGCTTCACTGCCATACCATGAGTCACTTGATATTCTGTAATGTTAAACAACCGTGCAAGGTTTATGTCGCCTGTAACCATACCTGTTTCCAAGTCCCATACCCAACTACCGATTTTCCCTATATCAAGCGCCATCTGCAACTGGCTCTTTAAACGCGTTGCATGCATTTCAGCGGTTACATCACGAATGGTTGTCAATATGAAATGTACTCGTTTGCGCTGCGCATCAAGGATTGGTTGACACCCAGGCTGCCAATACCGTATTTCCATCGTACCGTCATAGCGCGGTTGATCGTAACGAAACACAGTAAACCACTTCTCTTCTCGAGTTTTAACCACCTCATCAATATTCTGGCGCAACTCGCTAACACAGGCCTGTCGACATGCTTCTTTAGCTTCATGGATTACCTCGAACATTGAGCGGTTGATTACCGCCGGCCTGCTTACTCCCAGTAGCCTCTCATGCGCCTTATTAATGTCAACTATACAAAAATCTGGCGTAGTCGTATCAAGGAGCATATGCGCGTCAGGGGAGCCGCGGAACAGCTGCCAACAATCGGGGGCACTTCTCTCTGGTTCGCCATCAGACTGCAACGTTTTCGAATTCATCACTACCAGTAGCCTGCACAAGCAGCGGCACGTTTACAAAGTAAGAAAAGCGCTGGTAATCTATAAGTTTTTTATCTTTCAAACGGTGTAATTCGACCGCTGTAGTTTCTCGCGTTAAGCCAACCATCTCAGCTATATCTTGATGGCTGAGGCGAAGCGATATTTTTGTCAATCCGGACGCCTGCTTTTCACCAAAACGAGCAACTAAGTACTGCAAAATATATACCAGTTTTTCTTGAGCATGTGAATGCTCAAGAGCATAGATGTGCATTGTAGCACTTGTATAGTGCGCCATATACGAATGGAATACTTGGGTCTTGAGTGCGCCATCGCGATCTAGTGCCTGTAAGAATTCAGCTTTAGGCAGGCTCAGCACTGAACAGTCGGTGAGTGCCTCATAATAGTATAGGCTCACGCGCGACTTATCGAACGCACACTCTACTGGGAAAATGTCCCCCGCACTCAGCAGCGTGACCGTGCGCTGGTCTCCACTTGTCGTTATGCCATACACTTTTATCAGACCGCTTTGCGGCACTTCGCCTTGGAATAAAATGGTACGTTTTTTGGCAAATTGACGCGTCACACCTGCTGGCTGCAAGTTTCTGAATGCTCCGAATTTCAGTCGTTCTTCCATATGTATTAGTATAAGCATTGTTGTAACAATTTCTAGAGTTTATATCGATTTTTTACTTCGGTGATTATAAAATTCTGTCGCGACCACTGTTTTTTAGCTGTGGATAAACACGCTATAAATAGCGTAGCGATGCATTATAAAGCACTATATACATGGTTGATAACACGTATTACTTATTGTGTAGCTGATGTTTGTGAGAGCGCCCGGCACACAGCCGCTCGATCTATGGCCATCCTAAATCTGCCGTGGCAGTCATCTGTACACACACCACCTAACTTCGCGAAAACGCCATACAAACGCCAAGAGGAGCGTGCGTGGGGATCTTACATTGACTTTTACTAAAAAATATCGATAATATAAGGGGTTATTTTCCTTTTCTAGAAGAAAAATAGCCCTAGTAATTTTGCCTGGCAGTGCATATTGTTGACTGCAGTATCAGGAACAGTGGGCGTCAAAAGTTAACTTCGAGAAATAGTAATTGCACTGTTTTGACTAGTATAGCCTACTAGGGGCCTATAGCTCAGTTGGTTAGAGCATCGGCCTTTTAAGCCGAGTGTCGTGGGTTCGAGTCCCACTGGGCCCTCCAATTTGGTTATGCTTAAAACAGAGGTAATTTGCCTCTGTTTTTTTGATACACTAATATTATGTCAACGATAAAACACTATATAGCGAACTCAACTGGCGAACTAGATAACCTAGTTGAAATGATTAATAAATCATTAAACAAGGTAATACCAATAGTTGAGAAAGAATTGAAAGCGGAGAAGATAGACGTCATTTTTATATCCGCAGCCGCACTAGCAATCCCAGAATATGGCATTGGCGGTAATTCTCCTGGACCAAATCATCTATATGTTTCATTTGACCCCAACTCAGATAAAATCACACAAGACGGCTTAAACGAAACGCTATTCCACGAAATTCACCATTGTATGAGATGGCGTAATCCTGGTTACGGAGAAACACTAGGTGAGGCAATGATTTCAGAAGGTATGGCTTGCTTGTATGAAGAAGAACACTGCGGTAAAGCACCAATCTATGCCAAAATCAGTCTAGAAGCCGACCAGTTGACCAAAGCAAAGAAACTAATAAATTCCAAAACCTATAATCACGGCGAATGGTTTTTTGGTGCTAAAAACATAGATAGGTGGTTTGGGTATAGCCTTGGTTATAAAATCTGTAAAGACCACTCAATTAGTACTGGCAAGAAAGCTTCGGAACTTGTGCATATCTCGGCACAAGAAATATTAAGCAGTAGTTATAAATAATTCATTATTGGTACGTAATCTAGTTGCAACTAAGATACATACGTCCCTCCACGAACAGCTTTACAGATACAGTAGTACGTCGCCAATTTGGTGGCGTTTTTAGTTCATAGAGGTAAAAGGTGTAAATGCTAGTGGTGAGTAAAAACAGGTCCTGAACTGCTATGATGAAGTAGTGCCAACAAACCCAACTATTGAAACCTACGACAAATACGCCCAAATATATGACGAAGAAGTTGTTGAGTTTTGGGCTAACTTCCCACAAACCTTTATTAATAAGTTCGTCTCTGCTTTACCCGGCAAGCGCGTGCTCAACCTAGGAAGTGGTAGCGGCAGAGACGCTATCCTGCTCCGAGCGCAAGGGCTTGAAGTAATCTGTGTTGATGCTTCCAAAGCAATGGTAGAGATGACTAAAGGGCTAGGCTTCGAGAGTCACCAAACAACATTTGCAGACCTTAGTTTTCCTGAGGCTTCTTTTGACGGCGTTTGGGCCTACACTTCACTTATTCATATTCCCAAGAACGATGCACAAAAGGTCATTGCTCATGTGCATTCTATGCTCAAA